>JAISFO010000023.1 GCA_031263535.1 Holosporales bacterium | reverse complement strand
TTTCATAATTTCTCCTTATTAAAAATCTGATGAACGCATATATGACATAATATTATACTTTTGTCAATATATTTTTTGCTCATTTTAAGATTGTTGCGAAATAGGCATGAAATTTGGCTTGGCAATGGGGCTTGGCAAGGTTTAATACAGAAGCCCGATCTGCACTTTATAATAGTATTTGAGAATATTTGATATAGCAAATTGCCCGATCGGTTTTGGTTTAAATGCCCCCGATGCAGAACGGCGGGGGGATCACGGTGAATTACGCGGAGGATACTGGCTTCGGTCTTGTTTATAAACTGACGCCAGCCAGCTTGGATTTATGTTACCTGCGTACAAGAGGGCGATCATTAGCATCAATCGTAACTCCTGCAGGAATAGTGTCTTTTCCGATCGTTATCGGTTGAGGGCTTGGCTCAAATACTATACTACTTAACCCTGCTGTAGGATTTAATCTTGTTGTAAGAGGAGTAGAACCAAAACACCTTGGGCCGAGCCTCTCTACACTAGACGGAATACATATAGATTTCAGAGCAGCACAATCGCCAAAGGCAAAATCTTCTATCGTTCTTAGTTTTGAACCAGGCTCAAACTCTACGACGCTTAGATTGCGACAGAGCAAAAAACAGCCTCCGCCGATCGTCCGTAAACTGGACGGAAGACATATAGATTCCAGGGCAGAGCCGCTAAAGGCGCCCGCTCCGATTATTTGCAATCGCGGTACGGACTCGAACATTAAGATGCTTAGACTGCCACAGTCCTGAAAACACCAATTACCAATCGCCTGTAAACTGGACGGAATGCATATAGATCTTAGAGAAGAACAGCCGTCAAAGGTACACTCTGGGAGCCTTGCCAATCGCGAACCGAGCGCAAACGTTACGCAGCTTAAGCTGCGGCATTCTTTAAAACAGTTTCCACCGATTGTCTGTAAACTTGCCGGAAAGCATACAGATTTCAGGGAAGAACAGCTACGAAAGGCGTGATCTGAGATCCTTGTTAATTGGGAGTTGGACTCAAACGCTACTATGCTCAAATTCGGGCAGTTTCCAAAACACCCGTTGCCAAATGTTTGTACACTGGATGAAATACATATAAGTGCAAATCTTGATCCATCAAAACTTCCTACATATAAAGTTGGGGAGACTTGTCCATTTTTACAAATTAAATTTCTAGGAAATGGTGAATTAGAAGAGCGGTTGCTAGAGGCAATAGTAATTCCATCTTTATTTGCGAAATAACAAACTCCGTCCAAATTTTGCCTACAACGATCTATAGCTCTTGTACAATATGCGATTTCTGGGACAAGCAGCATAATTACCGATACTATCATTATAACATTTTTCATAATTTCTCCTTATTAATAATGGGCAACATAAACAAAAAAATGATATCATATAAATGTCAATTTTGCAACATATTTAACATTTTTCATTAATTGGCCAATTAACAAGCGAGTGACGATCAGCAAAAGGATGTAAGAGGCCAGTTATTATTCATATGGAAGGTGGAACTAAATTCTTTCGGATGTCGATCGAAGATCCATTGCTGGACCTTTCTTTTGGACACATCTGGCTTGCTAATAGGGTAATCAGCGGGCTACTTGATTTAAATAATATTCCCCAAAATTTGAGAGAGTCTGTTTTTGCTCAAATAAAGCCCTTTTACGAAAACGTTGGTTTGAACCAACTTTTAGTTCAAAGCATGCCGGCTCATTTACAGGAGTCGATTGGCCATCTTAAAGCCACTCATCCTGAACTTCTTCCAAAACAATCTGCTAAAGGAGGCAAAAAGCCAGCCTACCGCCGTGGTGGGAAAAAGTAATGCACGTTTCGCTTTACTGCGTCTGAGGAATAATATCTAAGATAGATACGCCACTCGCATCAACGAAACAAAGGAAACCTAAAGACAAGTGGCTTTACTTGAAGGAGAGGCTCCCTTTGCCCTGGATCCAGAGCTTCTCTAAGGATTTAAGCTGATTTACAGTATCGCCAAATAACTTGTCGACAATGCCTTCTTTATTCAAGGCCTCTACATGTTTTTCCATTACTCGGCTCATGAATTCGTACAGCTTCAACCCCTTGCTTGATAACTTCACAATAGTCGACCGCTTATCGTGAGGTGAGGCTTCCTGAATCAAAAAATCGTTTTCGACCATCTTTCGCAGGTTGTAAGACACGTTAGAGCCAAGGTAATACCCTCGTTGGGTTAGCTCTCCTACAGAAACTTGATCTTTGCCTATATTATACAAAATCAAGGCTTGAGTGTTGTTTATGTCGTATATCCTCGCGTCGTCAAGGTCTGCCTTTATATTCTCAAGGAAAAGCCTGTGCAGACGCTCTATCAAGAACACAACCTTAAGGTAAGAGCTTTCAGTTTTCATACTTCAGTATAACCTGCCAAGAACGTTTGCACATATATCACAAAAAACTTTGTTAAAAAACTATATAAGCTAGTTATCCTAAGATTACCACTATAGTCCAGATTGCCCAAATCTACTTCTGCACGCCGAACGTTAATTATCAGCAGTAAAAGTATCCTAATCTAGCGAAGTTTGTGCTATCATATGGCCTTAGGTGCGGCCGGGTGGCAGAGTGGCTATGCAGAGGACTGCAAATCCTTGTACGTTGGTTCGATTCCGATCCCGGCCTCCAATTACATTTGACCTAAAAGTCGCAGAAAACCCAATGCATGAAATCGGCAACCAAAGTATTCCTGAATACATATACAGGCAACTTCAGACCGTTCCTGCACAGAACGCTTCGGCGATTGTGATTGACCTCAGGGTCATAAAAAGCAACTACCGCAGGATAAAAGCTTTGCTTGCCAAAAGTAATGTCAACAAATGCCTGTGCGCAGCGGTTCTGAAAGCGAATTCATACGGGCTTGGTACTGCTGAGGTGGCGCAAACGCTGGTCAGTGATGGCTGTCGAGATTTCTTTGTCGCGGACATTGCCGAAGGGATCGACCTGCGCCGCGTAGTGACGAAAGATTCACGCATATATGTGCTGTGCGGCGTGCTGCCTCACACGGAGAGGCTGTTTCTAGAGCATAACCTCATTCCCGCGCTTATTGACAAGTCTCAGGTTGAGTGTTGGTATAACTGCGCCAAAACCTGCGGCAGGAAACTGCCGACTATACTGCATTTTGATACGGGCATGACGCGCACTGGGCTGAGCTGGCAAGACGGCCTGTGGTATGCCAATCGGCCTGATGTAAAAGGCGCCTTGGATGTGCAATATATTATGAGCCATCTTGCCTGCTCAGACGACGAGCATAACCCCAATAACCTTAAGCAGCTTGTTAAATTCAGGCGCTTTAAGCGAATATTCAAAGGTATTCCCGCAACCTTTTCCAACTCAAAAGGGATATTACACGGACCCGAGTATCATTTCGATATGGTTAGGGTTGGGACGTTCCTTTTCGGCCTGACCACTAGGCTGGATAAATTCAAGCCTACTCTGCAACCGGTAAGTATATACGCCAAGGTTCTTAACATCAATTATGCTAAGCCTGGCTGCCCTGTTGGATATGGCGCGTCCTATGTATGCAAACGATTCTCGAGAATAGCAACAATCGGCATAGGATACGCCGATGGCGTTCCAAGGGCGCTTGGGTCAAGCAACGACGAAGGCGGAGACGTCATAATCGCTGGGTATAGGGCAAAGATAGTTGGCCGCATATCCATGGATTTGGTCACCATAGATGTGACTGATATACCGGAGGGGTTGGTCTATCCCGGGCAATGGAGCACAATATGCAGCCCAGAGCTTAGCGCCGAAGAAATTGCTGGCAAAATAGGAACCATATCTTTAGAATTTTTGTGTAGTCTAGGAAGCAGGCCGCATAGGATATATATAAGTTGAATGTAGTCGTAAATTTACTGGCTAATATAGGGGCGAGGACGATAAGCATGCTGGTTGAGGCCGGCAAGGTCTCGATCTTTGTGTCGAAGGGCGTTTGGGCGTGTTGTTCTTGGCCGCTTTATATAGGCGAGCTGCTTAAGCAGATGTTGAATACTGGCTTTTTCTCGATCCCTATCGTAGGGCTGACAGCCGTATTTAGCGGGATGGTAATCGCGCTGCAGACCTATGTTGGGTTTGCAAAATTTTCCGGCGAGAGCGCAGTGGCTACGGTGGTAATCGTCGCAATAACACGCGAATTGGGGCCAGTTATGGCTGGGTTAATGGTGGCCGGTAGAATGAGCGCTTCAATAGCCGCCGAACTCGGGTCAATGAAGATATCTGAGCAAATCGACGCGCTTGAGATCCTTGGCGTCAACCCATTCAGGTTTCTTGTCGCACCACGCATATTGGCATGTCTGATCTGCCTGCCACTTCTTACATTAATGGCCGATGTCATAGGCGTATTCGGTGGTTTCTTAGTAGGCACAACAAAGCTTGGGTTTGCTTCACACGCGTATATGACGCAAACCCTGATGAATCTGGCGACAGAGGACGTTATGTGCGGCCTGGTTAAATCGGCCTGTTTTGGCTTTACCATTGCGATATTTGGCTGTTTTTATGGTTTCAACTCGGCGCGAGGGGCGAAAAGCGTGGGCGAAGCGACAACCATGGCGGTGGTGGCGGCATGTATGGGAATTCTGGTTCTCAACTACGTTGTTACAGCAATGTTTTTTGGAGTGTAAAATGCCTGCCCCAGCCAAAATAGAATTCATGAATGTCTGTAAAACATTTAGCAACGGCACCATGGTTCTTAATGACTTCAACCTAAAGGTGTGTAAAAACGAGTCCTTGGTGATCCTTGGCCGCTCTGGCGTGGGCAAGTCTGTTATGTTCAAGGTGTTGTTGGGATTAATATATATGAACTCAGGCGATGTAGTAGCCGGGGGCATAAGCGTCAATGACAGGAAACATAGGCGGCAATATCTATCCCAATTCAGCATGATGTTTCAGGGCGGGGCTTTGTTTGACTCTATGACGGTTGAACAGAACGTCAGTTTTGGCCTGATAAACCGAGGCATACCCAATGCGGCCAAAATTGCCAGAGAGAAGCTCTTGGCGGTAGAGCTGGATCAAAGTGTGTTCAAGCTTTACCCATCTGCTTTATCAGGCGGGATGCAGAAGCGTGTTGCTTTGGCCAGGGCCATTGCTCTTAAGCCAGATATCATGTTATTCGACGAGCCAACGTCTGGGCTTGATCCAATTACAGGCTCGACAATAACCAAGCTTATCAGGAAAACAATCGAAAAACTTGACCTTTGCTGTATCACGATCACTCATGACCTAAACGTTGCCAATGTAATAGCCGATCATGTCGCCCTCTTAGATAATGGCAAAATAGTTTGGGAAGACAAGGTCGACGCCCTCAAAAACTCTGACAACCCAGCCCTTCGGCATTTTGTTAATCCGGTGTAGGAAATTAAACTACGGACATTTGGATTGTTGTGTTGAGCCTGGCTTACATTTAGTGTTTAGATGCTGCGTATCATCCTTTAATACAAGCAAACATCATCCTGTTATAGTAGCCTTGAAACGGAGGCTTTCTGTCGTTGTCCCGGCCTAAAGGGATTACTTCTTTAAATGAAGAATTGGATAATATCCAGTTCTGGATATACTCTGAACTCCAACCATGCAGCGTCCCTTCGAAAACCGGCTCATTCTCTTCGCCAGTATCGAAAAACATCACTTGCTTAGTGATTCTATCCAGCAACTTTAAAAGATGCTCGGGTGTATAGGAGGTTTTACCTAAGACGAAATGATGCATAATACTCATACATGAAGTAAAGTCAAATATATCACCCCGCGATACCATTTTTTCCAAGCCTATAGTGATATCTGAATGAGTAATTTGCTCTGGCTTAAGGCCATACATCCTAAACCCTACCTCAATACCAAACGGATCACGATCTATACCACGAGTACACAAGCCCTTGTCTTCCATTTGCTTTACAAACCAGCCATTACTTGAGCCAACGTCCAGATAGCTTGCGCCCTTTTTATTAAATGCTTTAATGTCCAAAAAATTATTCATCATATTAAGCCTATCCTGGCAATTTCTCACCAGAATCCATTGTTCTTCTATCTCGGGAGAATGAACTGGCTGATAAAGCCATCTATGATTGCTGATCCACAGAACGTCCAGCAGTAATTGTTGTAGCGGGGTTAGGACCGGGGTGGCATCGTAAATAATTGCCGGAATAGTTTCCTGCCCGGCCATAATGGCTCTGGCAACTCTGTGATGGCCATCTATTATCTCATAATAACTAGAGAACTTAATTGGCCTTAGCCAAATAGGGCCAACGTCACTTTGTCCGGGTTGTTGTGGAAGATTAAGCGTCTCACCTTTGTATTGCCTAATAAAACGCTCAACCAATATTTTTATTTTGTCTAATCTGTCATAGAAAAAGCACCCAGTGAGACGCATACATTTTTCTGCATACTTATAGTATTTAGTTTGTTGCAGAAAATCATCTTGCAGTATTTTCATTCCTAGCTTATCAAAATCCTTAAGCAACTCTGTGTGAGGGCTTTGTGAGGCTGGTCTGGAAGGCAGCAGAAAATCATCCATTAGCTCTGCATATTTTGCTGCCCTTATGCCGTTGGCGCCACCACATAATAATCTATCCAACCTGACATTGAATGTTTTTAACGATATTCTAAATTTATGAATCTTTGGATAAACTTTACGCCAGGTTGACCTAAGCAAAGATTTGGCAAACTCAATCATATAATGTGCCTTTTATTATTTAAGCATATATGTTCTTCATGCATCAAAATCATTCCCCAGATACAAACGTCTTGCGATTTTGTCGTTCATGATTTCTTTCGTAGGGCCTTCGGTTAGAATCTTTCCTTCGTACATTATATATGCATATTCTGCAATCTTTAGCGTATCAATTACGTTGTGATCGGTAATGAGTATCCCGATACCAGCCGATTTAAGCTGCATAATCAATATGCGCATATCCTGAATGGCGATTGGATCAATGCTGGCCAAAGGTTCGTCAAGCAAAATAAACTGCGGCTTAGTGGCCAAAGCGCGCGCTATCTCAAGACGCCTACGCTCCCCGCCAGATAACGTGACCGAAGCATTATATCGCAGATGGGCAATTGAAAAGCTTTCAAGAAGCCTTTCAAGCTCTTGTTCCTGAAGGTCTTTGTCGGGTTCAATTACTTCCAGGACAGCCAATATATTCTCTTGTACATTAAGCCCTCTGAATACAGAAGATTCCTGCGGAAGATACCCCAGACCCATCCGCGCGCGCTTATACATCGGCATACGCGTTACTTCCTGTCCGTTTATATATATGTTGCCAGAATCCAGTTTAGTCAGGCCGCATATCACCGAAAAGCAAGTGGTTTTACCGGCACCATTAGGCCCCAATAAAGCAACGATTTGGCCCTGCTGGACTTGAAGGCTGAGCTCATCTATCAAAACCTTCTTTCTGCGATGAAAGCCTATAGTTTTTGAGATTTTATTAACCACTAAGCCAGTTTGAGGTTTCTTGTCCATTATTTGTGCAAGCTCGCGCTAATTGGGCTGTTTACGCCTTCGATCATATGTACTCCGGTCGCTGTGTTCAGTTTAACCCTGTCGGCCACAATACAGTTTTTGGCATTTTTTATAACTACATTGCCCGCAAGGCACAGCACACCGTCCTTGTATTCACATTTATCCGCTGTGTAAGTCGTTTTGGCAGAGACTATAGTTACTTTACCGCCTGAAACTACACTTTTAAGCGATACTTTGCCGCTTATTTTTGAGAAGTAAGCAATGGCTTTTTCAGTTGTAATTGTATAGTTAGCATTTTTTAATATAACGCCACTTTCTGCGGTAACTGCAAGCCCTTTTAGGATTATCGAGCCTGCAGAAACAGTCTCTTGTTTCGTTTTCACAACGGCCGGTCGTCCCGACAGTACCAAAGAGCCGTCCTGCACAGTGTATTGCGCTTGATCTGCAGACACCTCAATATCGGACAAGCACCCACTTACATCTCCGCTTAACAGCACCTCGCTGGGGTTTGATATATCCTCCGGCTCATTCAGGTGAGCCTCTGCCATTTTTGAGGTAATTTGACCGCCATCAAGCTTGGCAACGACTCCGTCTTTTAGCGATACAGTTTTAGAGCCCTGATCCAGAGCCACGCTTCCGGCACTTACATCGATTGAACCGCTGTCCGCATTGCACAACGCTGTCCACATTGCAGATATCAACGCCAGAAATCTAAACAATCCCGGCCCCCAGCAGCGTATGAATATGTACAAGACCAATCGGCTTGCCGAGGTCATTAACCACAAATACAGCAGTGATTTTTTTAGTATTCATAAGATCCACTGCCTTAAGCACCATGACTTCTTGATCCAAAGTTATTGGATTTCGGGTCATGACCTGCTCTGCACTTAACTTAAGCAAATCGCTTGACATATGGCGGCGTAAGTCTCCATCCGTTATAACGCCAACAAGCTTGCCATTATCATCTGTTACCCCAACGCAACCGAAGGATTTGGCCGTCATTTCTATTAAGGCAGAGTCCATTAACATCGCTTTCTTCACCAAGGGCAGTTCGCTTGCCATAAGGTCTTTGACTTGCAGCATCTTCTTGCCCAAAGCGCCTCCGGGATGAAGCAGCTTAAAGCTTTCCGTGTTAAATTTTCTGCAGCTTATAAGGGCTACGGCAAGCGCATCCCCTAAGGCCAGCATAACCGTAGTAGAAGTCGTTGGCGCAAGCCTATTCGGACACGCCTCTGACAGCTTTGGCAGTAAAAGTACTATGTCGGCCGATTTCGCCAAAGCGCTGTCTTGATTGGCGGTGATGGCGATAAGCTTTATCCCGAATCGACAGACATATTCTATCATACTCATAAGCTCTAGGGTTTCGCCCGACAACGAAAACATCACCATCGTATCTTGCCGGCAGATCATCCCAAGGTCGCCATGGCTTGCCTCGGCAGGATGCACAAACAGCGCCGGCGTTCCGGTTGAGGCCAAAGTAGATGCAATCTTGCTTGCAATATGCCCAGGCTTGCCCATACCGGTCAGGATAACCCGCCCGCTCGTGTTTATTATCGCCTTTACGGCGGCAGAAAAGTTCTCATCCAGCTTCTCAGCGGCCAGCATTATACCTTCGGCCTCTTGCCTAAGGACATCTTTTGCTTGTGATAATACGTCTAGGTCGATCACATCATTTTTTGATTATGTTTGTAGAATTCCCGCGCTTGCTCAAGATCTTGTTGAGTATCCACCTCAATTGGCGCCATGTCCACAATGGCAACATGTATTTTCATGCCGTTTTCCAAAGCCCTAAGCTGTTCAAGCCGCTCACGCTTTTCCAAAAACGTTTGCGGCAGAGAGGTGTATTTCCTTAGCGCATTTATTCTGTAAGCATATATCCCAAGGTGTTGGATTTTCGGCCCATCTCCATAAGGAATCGGCGCGCGGCTGAAGTATAATGCTCGACCAGATTTTTGGCCTGCCGCTATGCTTGTTGCTATTTTTACTATGTTTGGGGAATTAAACCTGTCTGTATCTTCGTTTTCAATAATAAGCCCAGGCGTAGTCATATCTGCATCTGTCTGTTTCAGCAGCTCAACAACAGACGATAAAGTGTTCCTGTCCACAGTCGGCAGGTCCCCTTGCAGATTTACGACAATTTCATACGATTTCCCCAAAGATTCCACTGCTGCGTACACCCTGTCAGTACCAGAGGCAAGGTTTGGATCGGTTATTACTGGCACTCCTCCGTAAGTGCTTACAGCTTCGGCAACTTCTGGCTCAGAGCAAGCGACAATAACGTCCGCTACGTCGGCTTCTTTCGCCCGAGTAAGGACACGGGCCACCATTGGCATACCGCATATGTCGGCCAGCGGCTTCCTGGGCAAGCGCGTAGATGCAAGTCGCGCAGGAATAACAATAATTGTAGAGTCGTTTTTCATGTCTTGCTCGCTTTAAACCTGTCTAAGCTTGGGTCTGCTGCTATTAGTTGCTCTGCTATCTGCACTCCATTAAGCGCAGCTCCCTTGCGCAGATTATCAGCAATTACCCAAAAAGCATATCCTCTGCTTGCTTTTCTTAAACGCCCAACAAAAACCTCATCTCGGCCTTCAGACTCAACTGGAGTAATATAATCATTCTCCGCACCGAATGATATGCTGGGGAATTGCCTGAACATTGACGCAAGCTCTTTCAGGCTGGCCGCTTTATCCAGCTCAACATAGACCGATATACCGTGGCCAACCAATGTAGGCACTCGCACACAAGTAACCGATATATTTAGGTCAATCTGCCCCAAGATTTTTGCAACCTCTCGCATTACTTTGTCTTCCTCATCTGTATAAGCGTCTGAGGCAGATATGTTTCCTATCTGCGGGATTGCATTAAAGGCTATCTTCTTAGGGAATGGTGAGATTAAGCCTTCGGGCATTACATAATCAGCGTTTAAATCAGCCAAAGCCTGCGATTTTAAAGCATCGACCGCTCGTCTTCCTGCCCCGGATACCGACTGATAAGTCGATACCACAACGTTTCTTATTCTGCATCCCCCTCTAACTAAAGCAGACAAAGTCATGCTCAACGGAATCGCAACGCAATTTGGGCAAGCAACGATGCCTGATGATGGCTTGCGGCTGCTTATGCTGTCAAAGTTGATTTCTGGCACGACTAAGGGGGTGTCCTCATGCATCCTGAAGAATGAGGTTTTGTCGATGACTAAGCAGCCTTTTTGCGCGATTTGAGCGGCATATTCGGCCGACACGGCGCTTACTGCACAAAAGAACGCTAAGTCTATGTTGTTGAAATCTACCTGCGAGATTTGCTGAACCTTAATCTCTCGTCTGTCTAAAAGGCGCAGCGTGGTGCCAGCTGATCTGGCAGAGGCAACGGCCGTAATATTGGCGCAAGGAAATTTACGCTCAATAAGTATATCCAACGTTTTTGAGCCGATATTCCCAGTCGCGCCAATTACTGCAACGTTATATAATTTTTTTTCCAATTTATATTGGCTGGCCTTCAGCAGTATACAATGGCCAAAGCCAAAACGAAACTTGATCTATTTGATAAACTGAAGACGCATTTTGAAACCTTAGCTGAATTAATCAATTGTCGATTACAAAGATTTTTGTTATCCAATGTCGTCAAGCGGTCGTGGCGGAACTGGTAGACGCGCAGCGTTGAGGTCGCTGTGAAGCAATTCGTGGAAGTTCGAGTCTTCTCGACCGCACCAGTTTATTTCGTATACAAAAAACATCATCAAAAGACTCGATATAAAAACTATAAAGATCGTTTTACAAAATTTCCTTTTTACTTGACTTATTCCTATTATTAGGTTACTATGGTCATTATGAAATGACTATAGGAATTTTATCATGGAGATAACGATTCAGGCCAGCGAATTTAAGGCAAAATGCCTAAAACTGTTAGACGACGTACGCAAGGGCGATACTTTTTTGATTACAAAAAGGGGAATTCCATTTGCAAAACTAAGTGCTCCATCTGTGGAATCCAAGCGGCTCTTTGGGGCAATGCAAAATTCCTTTACAGAAAATGACGATATTCAAAAGCCGATAAATTGTGTATGGACAGTCGAAGATGAGTGATCTTTTGCTTGATACTCACGTCTTTTTGTGGCTTATGAACGGCGATCAAAAATTGAATAAGCGAAACCAGGAAAGAATAGAAAAAATTGTAAACTCAGGCGCCAGAATATGCTTAAGTGCGATTTCTATTTGGGAAATTGGCATGCTGGTTGCTAAGCAGAGAATTGTGCTGTCTCAACCAATTGACAAATGGATTAATCAGGCTATTGAAATATCATCAATTAAAATTATTGAGCTTGCCAACGAAATTTTGCTGGATAGCTGTTCTCTTCCAGGGCAATTTCATGGAGATTCTGCAGACAGAATGATTGTGGCAACCTCAAGAATAAAGCACATGCCGCTTATAACCCAGGATGAGAAAATTTTGTCCTATATCGAAAATGGATTTTGCTTGAAATAGGATATTGGTTTTGTATAAACGTTATCCGACTGGGGAAACTATACCTTGCCTCGGCCAATGCTTTCGTAAAAGAATCCCGCCGATTCGACTTCACGCGCAGAATATACGTTATGCAGATCAATCATGATGGGCGTTTTCATAGCTTGCTTTAGCTTGTTAAAATCAAGACTTCTGAATTGATTCCATTCAGTCACTATTACAACAGCATCTGCGTCAGCACATGCTTCATAAGGGCATGAGCACCAAGTAACGTTGCTAAACGCTTTCTCTGCTTCATGGCTGGCTGGATCGTTTGCATATATAGACGCTCCGGCACGTTGAAGTTCTGGGATTATCACCAAACTTGGCGCGTCTCTTATATCATCTGTTTCTGGCTTAAATGTAACCCCCAAAATTGCAATCTTTTTGTTTTTCACACTGCCACCACAAGCGCCGATTACTTTCTGCGCCATTTGCAGCTTTCGGTCTTTATTTGCCTTAATCACAGCGTCAACAATACTTACAGACGTGCCAAAGCTTTTGGCAAAAAAGCTAAGCGCCATGGTGTCCTTTGGAAAGCAAGATCCGCCATACCCCGGGCCTGCATGCAAGCATTCTTTACCAATACGGTGGTCAAGCCCCATGATTTTTGATATGTGCTGGACATTCGCTCCACACTTTTCAGACAGGTCGGCCAGTTGGTTGATGAAAGAAATTTTGGTAGCCAAAAAGGCGTTTGAGGCATACTTAGACAGCTCAGACGTTTCAAGCGTTGTGAAAACTACAGGTGTTTCTAGAAGAAATAAAGGTTTATATAGACTATCCATTACCTGGCGTGAACGTTCGCTTTCTGCGCCTACAACAACGCGGTCAGGACGCATAAAGTCCTCGATTGCCGACCCTTCGCGCAAGAATTCTGGGTTTGAAGTTACATCAAAATCGGCTTGAGGGTTGGTCTTTTTGATAAAGTCTTTAATCTTGCGGCATGTTCCAACTGGAACGGTCGATTTTACCACAATGACGGTATAACGACTTATCGCTTTGGCAACTTCCTCCGCAGCATTAAACAAAAACGTAAGATCAGCTTCTTCGCTGTTCTGCTTGCTTGGGGTGCCTACTGCCAAAAACACTACATCGGATTGCTGTACTGCAGCAGTTAGGTCCGTTGTAAAGCTCAGGCGCCCCTGTTTAAGGTTTGAATCGACCAGCTTATCAAGCCCCGGCTCATAAATAGGAATAACCCCCTTCTTCAGCCCTTCAATTTTGGCCTTATTGTTGTCAACGCAGATAACCTCAAACCCAAAAGATGACAAGCACGTCCCAGTAACCAGGCCAACGTAGCCCGTACCAACCATTGTGACCTTCATTTTGTCTCCGTTTTAATTAAATCCCTCATGTAGCTGAGCGTACTATCCGCCAGCTCTTTCCTGTTGAGCGCGCTGTATATAGTGGACTGTACCATCCCTTCCTTTGTCCCACAATCAAAACGAGTGCCGGAGAAGAAAACGCCATGCAGGCTTGTAGTTTGTGTCATGGAATTTATAGCATCTGTTAGTTGAATTTCGCCATTAATGCCTGTATTTGCATTCTCCAAATGACAAAATACCTCTGGATAAAGGATATAGCGCCCAATTACCGCAACATTAGACGGGGCCGTGCCTACCTTTGGTTTCTCGACCACGCCTTTGGCTTTAACGACGTTGCCTGAGCAAGCATCTGTGTCCAATATACCGTATTTATCGACTTGTTCGGGACCTACGCGCATTACAGCCACCACATTGCCGTTATTACAGGCCGAGACTAATTCTTTCAGACAATTCTGTCCAAATATAAGATCGTCCGCTAGGATTACGGCAAACGGCTCGTCGCCGATCAAATTTCGGGCACACCACACAGCATGCCCAAGCCCCAGCGGTTTTTGTTGTCTTACGTAATATACTCGGCCGACAGGCAGGATCAGCTTGTTGACTTCATCTATAAACCGATCATTTCCTCTGGCTGCCAGCATCGACTCAAGCTCAATGCTGTAGTCAAAGTGGTCTTCTATCGCGGTTTTTCCTCGGCCAGTTATGAATATAAGCTCCTCTATCCCGGCGTCGAGCGCTTCTTCGACGGCGTACTGAATAAGCGGCTTGTCAATAACCGGCAGCATTTCTTTTGGCATAGCCTTGGTCGCCGGCAAAAACCTGGTTCCCATGCCTCCGACAGGAAATATTGCTTTTCTGACTTTTTTCATGCTAAAAGGCCGCCGTATATAGGCCGATAAGCGCTGCCCCAAGGCCTATTCTATACAAGACAAACGGCAAAAACGATCCATTCTTAAGCCATGCCAGTACCACTTTTAAAGTCAATATACCAAAAGCGAATGCTACCAAGCATGACAATATCATTCCGTCCCAAGGCAGAGACACAACGGAAAATAAAACTTTTAAAGCTTTAAGAAAAACCGCCCCAGCGACGGGAATAATTGACATTAAAATGGAAAATCTAAAAGAAGTAATCCTGTCATAGCCCAATATACGCATACCTGTCAGGCATGTCCCTAACCTGCTTGCGCCTGGAATAATTGAAAATACTTGAAAAAATCCTACAATAAGCGCGTCTTTACAGGATACTTGTTTGCTAGGCGACGTTGACCGGCGATCTGCCAGCCACAGCAGCACACCAAAAAGTATGGAGTTTGAGGCAATAAACATCAGCGAATTTATCCTAAGCGGGAAGAAGACCTCTACAATGCCGAATACCACAATGGTGGGTATGCTGGCGGTTAACAGCGATAAAGCATACGTCCTTTGATCGCTGGCTTGGCGAGTGACGATATGCAAAGCGCCCTTTAAAATAAGCGCAATATCTTTCCAAAACACCACGAACACCGCAAATAGCGAGCCAAAATGCAAAAATACATCTGCCGCGTGTCCTGGATCCGACCATTTCATGATGAGCGGCAGCCCTGCTAAATGCGCTGAGGAGCTGACCGGAATAAACTCGGTTATCCCCTGAATCGCCCCGGTTACTATGGCTTGTAACGTATCCATTTGAAACGTTTAATCAAATATTATGCTTTTAGCATATTATTGCTTTATTCTTAAGTAGGTACGATATATGTGAAATGCGTTCACTTTATCACTATTGGTTATGTCCTTTTTGCAGAACTGTACGGCTCGTGCTGGGCGAAAAGGGGCTGGAGTATGCCCTGATTGTCGAAAGATATTGGGAGCACAGGCCAGAATTCACCAGCATACATCCCAGCGGACAGGTTCCGCTTTTGGTTGACGCAACTGGTGAAATCATTGCAGGAAACGGCGCAATTGTTGATTATCTTAACCGAAAATATGATTCAGGAACCAAGCTGATTGGTCAAGATTTTCAGCAAATGCTTGAAATACGCAGATTAAGCGATTGGTTTAATCAGACGTTTTACAGCGAGGTTTCTCACATGATGCTTTACGAAAAGACCATGAAGCGCAACCTGCACGAAGGCGTTCCAGACTCGTCAGTAATCAGAAGGGCCAACTGTAATATGGACCGGCACTTCGCCTACATCGCAAGCTTGCTAGAGGGCAGGAATTACCTTGCGGGAACAGAGTTGTCACTTGCGGATCTAGTGGCGGCCGGGCATATATCCTGCTTGGATTATATAGGTGCAATATCCTGGTCGAAGCATCCGGTTGTCAAAGAATGGTATGCAAAGGTCAAATCACGCCCCAGCTTTAGGCCTATCCTGGATGATCACGTGCCGGCCGTTCCACCCCCATCATACTACCGCGATTTGGATTTCTAATTTCAAAATCTATCAAAGGCGCCAAATTTCACTTTGTAAGCCGGGTATCAAGGTCTATAATCAGGTTGGTTACCTATAAGTAAGTGTATGAGCGGCAGTTTCACGGTGCAGGTTTTCTCTGATAAAGCGCCTGTGTTTGAGGGAGAGGCCTCTATGGTTTTACTGCCCACAACAGAGGGGCAAGTTGGGATTCTGGCAAATCACATACCTTACTTCGCCAAAATTACTGCCGGCAACGTCGTTATCAAAAACGGCAATGAGGTCGAGACGATCCCAGTATCGGACGGATATTGCTCAGTTTTTGATAATATACTAACTGTTTTCGATGCAGCAAAAAGTTATAAGCTGGACTACACCGAAGAAGATCTTGAATTGATTGCTGGCAATCAGCAATAGCCTTGCCTATTTGGCGCGCTAATTTGCTTGATTAAGCATGAATAGTGTGCTTGTATTCCTGAAAATGACATTATTACAGACACTCAGCATTCATACCTGTCGTTCGAGGTTGCTTTTACAGGGGATTTTCCTTGCGCTGATTTTGACCTCATGCTCACCGTACAGGTCCTTTAGAATCTCCAAAAAAGGCCCCTGGCACGCGGGAAGCGAGCGGCCTTACGTCGACAGAAGAACCCTATATCGTCCGCAAATGCACTACAGATATAACGCTGTAGGATATGCGTCCTGGTATGGGTACGAGGCGCATGGTAACTTAACAGCAAGTGGGATGAGGTTTGATTGCAGAAGGCTTAGCGCCGCGCATAAGACATTGCCGCTGCCCTGCGTTGTAAGGATAACTAATTTAGAAAATGGGAGAAGTATAAAAGTTCTGGTGAATGACAGGGGGCCATTTTTCAAGCCTAAAAGCCGCATCATCGATGTTTCTTTAGGGGTTGCCAAGATCCTTAAAGGATACGATAAGGGGGTCTTTCGCGTGCAGGTAAAATGCTTACCAGAAGAAAGCCGCATAGCCGCTCTGCTCAGGCGTCGCAAGCCTTATCCATACTATCCAGGGCACAAAACCAGTGGTGGGTACGGTCAGCTGCCTCACAAAATTCCATATATCCCTTTACTGAACGAGAAAGGAAGCCGAGCTATTGTTTACAGCAGCGTCAGACAGCCAAGTCCTACGGCTTCAAATGCTCATACCAAAGGTTGTAACTCAGCCCGCGCACCCCAAGTGCCTAGGCGCAAAACCGGCATAGATAAACTGCTGGAGGGTATGTGACTTTTAAGGCTAAGACGAAAGAATCTGATTAAAAAAGTTGGTTAATCTAATATAAACTCATATAATCTCATATAGTAATAGTATGAGATTGAGCGTGTATCGGGTCTAACAGGCTGGAATTAAACTATTTTAAAAGGAACGAGAAATGTCTAACAGAAAGTGATGTAAATGTTATTTTTGTATAATTCTCATCTCTTGAATTTGTAGATCGTTTGATTTTTGTTATTTGTAGTTTCCAAAATACTGCGTTTAACGCCATTTATCAGATCGCGACTTGCGGTTGCTGGTGATATTTTTTTGAACAAATTCAAATAATCTTTCCTTCTGAAATTATCCAAAAAGCCTTTTGCATATGCTAGGCGATCCTCGCATTTTCCTCCGCCAGCCGGTTGTATCTGCGTTTCCAAAATTGCTAATGATTGCAAGATAATGTTCAGCATAAATTCGATAAATTTTTCCGAACTTCCAGCAAGATCGCTTTCATGCAAAGCGTCGTAATATTCACTTTGATATTTTTCCAGCAATTCCTCAATACAGACCAGTTTAAAAACAGGATGTTGTCTTGCAAGTATAAGTTGCTGCCACAAACGACCCATACGGCCATTACCGTCAAGAAACGGATGAATAAACTCAAACTCATAATGGAAAACGCAAGATTTTATCAATAGGCTATCGTCTGATCCCTTTAAATATGTGAATAGATCAGCCATAAGTCTGGATACGTTTTTGTGCGGAGGGGCAACGTGTACGACCTGCTTTCCCTTGAAAAGTCCTACGCCGCTTTGTCTGAAATTTCCCGCATCTGGAAGTAAATCTTTCATCATTATGCCATGAACTTTTACAAGGTCATCTATGCTAAAAGCGTCGATTAGATCAAACATTTCATAGACTGACATAGCATTTTTAACGGCGATTATGTCATGTTGCGGAGCAATTACGACTTGACCGTTCAGGATATCGCTAACCTGCTCAATCATCAGGCTATGTCCTTCAATGGCCAGACTTGATTTTACAGATCTGATGTTTGTGATCTTCCTCAGATGAACATCGCTGTGTACTCTGAAATTGCAATAATCTATCCGCCCCAAAATGATGCAAATCTTTTGAATACAGTCGATGATAATCGAAGTCATACGAAACGGCGGTTTCTTAAACATAGAAGCCTTACAATACGGATTGATAGTATCATAATGATACTATCATATCAATAAATATCAAATTAAATAGACGCGAAAAGTGCTCACTTAAAAAATTATCGCAACGATTGGGTAGCGTGGGAGAAATACTTAAAGATTAAGCCTTAATGCACTAAGGATTATGCATTTCCTATTTTCTTAGACTTAACCTGCAGAGGATACAACAGATGCAACGTGGTCCTTCAGGTCTGATACAGGGATTCTGCGCTGCTCCATAGAGTCTCGGTCCCTGACTGTTACCGTTTCCTGGCCGCCTTCAAAGGTATCGAAATCAACCGTTATGCAAACAGGGGTGCCAATTTCGTCATGACGTCTGTAGGCTTTGCCTATATTGCCAGTATCTTCGTACTTAACGCGACAAATTAACGCCTTGCGCAATTGTTCCGTGATATCCTTTGCTTTAGCAACAATTTTCTCATTGTTGCGGGCCAAAGGCACAACAGCGGCCTTAAACGGGGCAAGGCTTGGCTTAAGCTTAAGCACTATTCGCTCCTGTCCGTTCTCTAACATTTCCTTTTTATATGCTTCGGTCAAGATCGCCAGAACCCCACGGTCAAGCCCGGCCGACGGCTCTATTGCGAATGGAACATAAGAAGAGTCACCGTCTTGTATCAAAAACTTTGCGTTGGAGTCCTTATTTTCAAGCACTTTTGCAAGCAAATTGAGCTCTGATTGATTTTTAGAGTGAGACCCGAGGTCAAAATCTGTCCTGTTCGCAATTCCTTCAATTTCCTCAAACCCATGGGGGAATTTGTACAGTATATCAGTGGTAGCCTTAGAATAATGCGACAAATCGTCTTTATCCTGAGGCTGAAGTTGCAGGTTGTCCGCGCTAATTCCTTGGCTTAGCCACCAATTAAACCTCTCTTGCACCCAAAATTTATGCCATTGCTCATCTGTACCGGGCTTGACAAAAAACTCCAGCTCCATCTGTTCAAATTCTCGAACCCTGAATATGAAATTCTTAGTAGTTACTTCATTTCGAAATGATTTGCCGATTTGGGCGATGCCAAAAGGTATCTTCCTTGACGTGGAATCCAACACATTTCCAAAATTCACGAATATGCCCTGCGCGGTCTCTGGCCGCAGATAGACATAGCTTGACTCATCCTCGACAGGGCCAAAGTTCGCCTTGAACATAAGGTTGAAGTTTCTTGGCTCTGTGAGGTTTTTTGATCCACAACTATCGCACTTGCCGTCAACCAGATGATCGGCGCGCATCCTGCATTTGCAATTTTTGCAGTCGACCATAGGGTCGGTAAAAGTACTTTCATGACCGGAATGCTTTAAGGTCATGCGGTGCGTTAAAACCGAAGAATCCAAGCCCTCAATATCGTCGCGCATATAGACCATAGCCCGCCACCAAGCCTGCTTAAGGTTGTTTTTCAGCTCAACGCCCAAAGGGCCAAAGTCATAAACACCTTGAAGGCCACCGTATAAATCAGAACTCTGAAAGACAAATCCTCGTCTTTTGCAAAGTGAAATGATTTCTTCCATTGACGGCATAGGTTTTGAAGAAAGATTCTACGTTGGCCAGATGATACCTGCGATCAGCCATAAGATCAACGAGCGATATGAGTCGTTTTATAGAACATTAAAATAGGGATTAGTCTGCTCTATCAGCCATGACTTGACAGTGTCATCAAGAAGT
Source organism: Holosporales bacterium (assembly GCA_031263535.1). Lineage (NCBI taxonomy): Bacteria > Pseudomonadati > Pseudomonadota > Alphaproteobacteria > Holosporales > Holosporales bacterium. The sequence goes on along the minus strand of JAISFO010000023.1, from coordinate 74,353 downwards.
GGGGTCAGCGTCCTTAAAACCCATTCGTGGTAGCTTCTAAGCCATACCTTTTCTTGCTCATTAAGCAAAGGAGGCATAGTCAGCTTAAAGTCCATTGGCACCGCGGTTAGGGTGGCAAACGTTAAAAATTCCCCGCCATCTTCTTGGGTCGTAAGCTTCACGATCTGATTAGTGTTTTCTATGCGTATGCCGAACCTGTCTTTCAGGTAGTATCCCGGCTCGATTGTAATAAGAGTATCCGCCTGTAAAGCGTTGTCACTTGACGGTTTTCGGCTGAAATTATGCGGGCCTTCATGCACCCCCAGGAAACTGCCTATGCCGTGACCTGTGCCATGATCATAATCCAGCCCCACCTGCCAAAGATATTGCCTGGCCAGGCAATCAATCTGATATCCCGTTGTCCCCACAGGGAAAACAGCGCTGGCTAAGGCTATATGTCCCTTAAGCACACGGGTATAGGCATCTTGCTCTTCTACAGCGGGCCAATTAAAGCACATGGTTCTGGTCATGTCTGTCGTACCGCATCGGTACTGCCCGCCTGTATCGAGAAGAAAAAGGCCAGTGCGAGATAGCCCTTCTCCACGGCCAGCGGTCTTATAGTGTACGTTTGCGGCGTTTTTCCCAAAAGCAGCTATGCAAGAAAAGCTGTCGCTGACATAAAGGTCGCTTTTGGCCCGCAGCTCGGCAATTTTCTCTGATACGTCTTTTTCAAAAACATTAGCGCCGTCAGCCATTTTCTGATGCAGCCAAAACAACAACGAAGTTATTGCTACGCCATCCAAGATATTGGCTTTACGCGCTCCATCAAGCTCATTCGCATTCTTTATGCTTTTGAAACTTTGAACTATGCAAGGCCTGTACACCGTTTCTGCAAAACCTAGCTGAGCTTTTATAGAGTACGGAGTATTGCTGGGGTCGATTAGTATCTTTCCTTTAAAGCTGTTCAAGTCGGCCAAAATTTGAGCGGAGGGATACGTTTTTAAGTCAGAAGAAGACGCGTCGGTATATATTTTGTAAGAACCGTCATTAAATACAACCATTCTGGCAAAAGCCACAGGCGTGTGCTTAAGGTCGCGCCCCCTTATGTTCATAACCCAAGCCACATCGCAAGGGTTTGATATGAAAATGGCTTCACAATGCTGTTGATTCAGGTGCTCCGCGATTCGCGAAAGCTTTGACTTTGAGCTTTCGCCAGCATATTCAAGTGGATGCTCACAGATTTGACTTGTTTCCAGTGGTGGGCGGTCTTTCCAAAAATGATCAACTAAATTGTCAATCAGCTCTATCTTTCTCTTTTCGCCGACGGACTGTATTAGGTTTTCAACTTCATTTATCGAATGAAGCTTGGGGTCTAAGGCTATCTTGCCGATCAAATTAGCTGCTATCCAAGCGAATGGAGAAACTTTTTTTATATTATGAACGGTCCAAATGCTGTTACCTAACAGTTCTTGAGCAGCTAAAATGTATCGTCCATCAACGAACAGCGCGGCGATTTTCTGCGAAACCACGATATAGCCGTAAGAAACATCCAATCCGGTTAGCCAGCTAAATACCTGATAGTGCGGAGGAACCTCTTCGCTGAAATACTCGTCCCCATGACGCAAGATGACCGCATCAACACCAGCCTCTGACAGAAAGTTCCTGACTTGGTTAAATTTGCTGGGCACTAGCTTCAGCGCTTAGATCACTATTTAGAATCGACAATATCACATCACCGTCTTAGTGTGTATATACACGTTATGTTAGAATGTATGGCATGATAAAGTACCGCTTTATACTGATCATCTCGGCCGTATTGACTTCTTGCTGTGTGCCTAAAGATGGTCAAGCTAACAGAAAACCGGTAAGCGAGCCAATTCGCGGGATATACGTTGGTTCAGCACATAATGCTTATTCAGTGATCGCGACTGCCAAAAAGGTATCGGCTAATGCAGTTGTTATCAATGTTAAAAATGAACTCGGCCAAGTTATATGCAACGACAAAACTAAAGCGATGGTTAGGCTTTTAAAACAGCATGGGATATATCCAATCGCCCGTATAGTTTCTTTCATGGATCCTTCCACGCTAGATTGATACCACGCCTTGCGGTTCGTAATAAAGAGAGCGGTAAGATCCTGCAGGATAAGGAAGGTATGGTCTGGCTAAACCCTTATGAAAAAGAAAATTGGCTGTATTTGGTAGATATAGCAAAGATGGCAGCAAGAGCTGGTTTTCTGGAAGTGCAGTTTGATTATGTACGTTTTTCTGCGTACAACGATAAATATGCCGACTATGGCAAGCTAGCGCAAACAACCTCAAAAACAGAAATAATCGGTCAATTCTTTGATTTCGTAATGCAGCAGTTAGGGCCTCTAAAGGTTAAAGTTTCAGTAGATGTATTTGGGTGTGTTATTCCAGACACATTGGGTGAGGATACCATTAAGGCTGCGGCGAGAACTGGCCAAAATTATAAGCTTATATCGGAAAAGGTGGATATCATATGTCCGATGATCTATCCGTCTCATTATCGAGATGGTTTAATGGGAATAGATCGCCCAGACCTAGAACCGTATCAGGTAATATATAGAGTTTTACAAAAGGCGATTGAGGTTAAGCAACAAGACAATAAATCAAAAGCGATTATACGCCCTTGGCTGCAGGCATTTACTGCAAGTTGGTTGCATGTTCATTCATACCAAAAATACAACAATAAACAAATTGATCAACAAATGCAGGCTGCAGTTGATGCAGGGGTAAACGATTGGTGCTTTTGGAACCCTGCGGCCAAGTATATAAAGTGCTCTGTTAATTACAAAGGTTTGCGGCCTCATTAATTACCTGATCCCACATTGCGAATATCTCGTCTGAATTAAACCTGGTCACTATTTGTTTTGCGTTGCCGGACAGGCGCTGTCTTTGTTCGCGGTCCTCAATTAATTCAATCATTAGGCTGGTTAAAGCATCTACGTTTCCTACTGTAAACAGTCGACCGTCGATTTTATCCCTCACAACGTCGATATTGCCTGAGCAATTAGATGCAATAACCGGAAGGCCGACCGCCATAGCCTCACACAAAGCGTTGGGAAAGCCTTCGTAGCGCGATGGAAAAACAAACATATCTGCTTTTTGCAGAACGCCATACACATCGGAAGTAACGCCAGGCAAGAAAACCTTATCTTGAAGATCTAGGGAAGTTATAAGATTCTCAAGGTTAACCCTATCATCTCCATCACCATAGATGGTTAAGTGGATCCCAGGATATTTGGTGACCAGTCTGCTAAATGCCTTAACCAAAGTTTCAAAGTCTTTCTGAGGGCTACATAATCGCCCAACTGATATTATGCTACATACTGCTGAAGATACGTGTTTTTTTGTGAAGTTAGGAATTAGTACTGCGTTTGGTATTACGCTTACATTATTAAGATAGTAAAAATAGTTTTTAGCAGATTCCGTTTGAACCACAACTTTGGAAGCTCTTGGATAAAATAGTGTACGTAACCATTGATAGATTCTGGGAATATGATGATCGCCAGGGAAAATGCGCTCGGACACAACGACTGGTACCTTAAGACCTATGCTAGCAATTAAAGTGGTGATATTTGTAACTTCTACAAAAGAAATCACCAGGTCTGGGGCCAAGGCTTTTAGCGCTTTTCTTAGGCAAAATGTGCGTTTAGCGATATTCTTTAAACGCTTTAGGCAAAAAGTGTCTTCCCTAAGTTGATCCAGCTGTATTAGGTTTATGTTTGGGTCGAGCGGATAAAAAGGAACCGTCCCTGCGGGAGAGAAAGTTACAATCGACACTTCGTTGTTTTTCGTTACAAAATGGTTGGCCAGCCCTGAAAGGACCCTCTCCGCACCTCCTGATCCAAGCGATGAGATAACAAAAACTATCCGCACCAAGAGCCACCTTATGCATCTGACCATGCAGCATAGTCACAGTTTGTTTATGAAACAATTTTAAAATAGACCTCATTTAGGTATAAAGTTGGCTTGAGTTCAGGCTTTAACGCATGAGTTATACAGTCCGTTTTGCCCCCAGCCCAACCGGCATGTTGCATGTAGGGAACATTCGTGCGGCGTTGCTGAACTATTTGTTCGTCAAAAGCCATAACGGAAAGTTCATCCTTCGCATAGACGACACCGACCGAGAAAGATCACGCGACGAGTATGCCAGCGCAATAAAGAATGACCTTGTTTGGCTTGGGATTTGCTGGGACGAGACATTTTGCCAGTCATCCAGGATAGACGCCTATAACAATGCTTTTGGGCGTCTTAAGGAGCTAGGCCTGGTATATCCATGCTATGAATCCAAAGAAGAGCTAGACCTCAAACGCAAGATTCAGCTTTCTAACGGCAGGCCGCCGATATACGACAGATCTGCCCTTAAGCTAAGCGACGCGAAGAAAAAAGAGCTTGAGCAGGGTGGAATCAAGCCTCATTGGCGATTCAAGCTGGCGGATGCTGTCGTGTCCTGGGATGATATGATATATGGTCATATCGAGTTTTCACCCGGTAATACCAGCGACCCGATTATAGTCAAGTCTGACGGCAGTTTTGTCTATATTTTTGCGTCGGTTGTCGATGATATAAACAGCAAAATCACCCACATAATCCGTGGCGCAGACCATATAGCCAACACCGCGTCACAGCTGCATCTTTATAAAGCGCTTGGCGGAGACACATCTGCGATTAAGTTTGGTCATTATCCCTTGCTGCGCGATATAGGGGGCAAAGAGCTTTCCAAGCGTCTTTCTGTGCTTAGCATAAATACCTGGCGAGAAGAAGGAATTGAGCCTATGGCGGTAAACAGCCTGTTGGCCAAGCTCGGGACCTCTGATCCCATAGAAATTCGCCATTCAATGAGTGAGCTAATTAAAGAGTTTGATATATCAAAAATCAGTAAAGCTGAGCCGAAATTTGACGATAAAGAAGTATACAAGCTTAACCACAGCCTTCTGTCTGACATGCCTTATAAAGACGCAAAATTACGACTTAGGTCTGTTGGATTGGACAGCTGCAGCGAAGATTTTTGGTTACTAATTCGCGGTAACATAGACCTGATTAAAGAGGCCAAAGCGTGGTGGGACGTTATATATGGCGACATTGCTAAACCAGCCGGGATGTCCTCGGCCGACAAAAGCCTACTAAAAACAGCCTTAGATTTGCTTATGGAAAACGCCCCTGCTTATCAAGCAGATTGGGGGCGGTGGTTTGCCGACATAAAGTCGCAAGCGCAAAGATCTGGGCGCGAGCTATATACGCCGATACGTTTATGCTTGACCGGTCAGGAACATGGGCCTGAGCTTAAATCCATGTTAAAGCTAATGTCATTGGATTTAGTAAAATCCCGACTGCAGGCTGGCGCGAAATGAGCAAGCTAACCATACATAATACTTTAAGCAACAAGACAGAGGTCTTTGCCCCACTTGACCCTGATCATGTGCGTATGTATATCTGCGGGCCGACTGTCTATGACTTACCGCATGTAGGCAATGCGCGCCCAGCGGTTGTTTTTGACGTGCTGTTTCGTCTCCTGCGTCACCTTTATCCTAAGGTCACATATGCAAGAAACATTACGGATATCGACGACAAAATTAACAACCGCGCCAGAGAGATGGGCATTTCTATCAGGCAACTGACTGATGAGACGTTAAAGAATTACCAAAACACTATGGCTTGCCTTGGTCTTTTATCGCCAACTTATGAACCGCGGGCAACTGATCACATACCCGATATGATCGGTATAATAAAAAAGCTAATGGAAAAGGGCCATGCATATCTGGCCGAAAGTCACGTGCTTTTTCGTGTTTCAAGTGATCCGCTTTATGGCAAATTGTCAAACAGAAATACAGGCGAGATGATTGCAGGCGCTCGAGTTGAAGTCGCACCTTTTAAGGAATCTCCGCTTGATTTTGTGTTGTGGAAGCCGTCTGTTGGCGATGATCCCGGTTTCGACAGTCCCTGGGGGTATGGCCGACCAGGATGGCACATAGAATGCTCTGCCATGAGCGCCAAATACTTATCGGATACCTTTGATATTCATGGCGGCGGTCAGGACCTGATATTTCCGCATCATGAGAACGAGATGGCGCAGTCTCGGTGCGCCTCGGGCAAGCCTTGCATGGCAAAGTACTGGGTACATAATGGCATGCTGCTTGTTGACGGAAAGAAGATGTCCAAATCTCTTGGCAATATCGTCACAGTCAGTTCAGCTTTGAAGAAATACAGCGGCAATGTGCTGAAGTATTTCATACTGTCTACGCACTACTCAAAAACACTCGATTGGACTGACAGCGGGCTGGCACAAGCGCAAGCCACCTTTGATCGTCTAGTAAACGCTGTAGACGGCTTGGATGGTATGTGTGACAACCCAAAGCTTGATAACTGCGACCCGATTGTACTGGCATTATGCGATGACCTGAACACCTCAAAGGCGCTTACGCTGATGGTGGGGCTTGCTAAGCAAATCGGGCAAGGTGGTAATTCGGAAGAGAAGTCCGGGTTGACACAACGCTTGAGTGCAGCAATGCAGTTGCTGGGGTTCACTGCAGGTACTAAGCGCGCGAGTCAAATAACCGAAGATCAGTTGAAAGAAATCAACGATCTAATCAATAAGCGGACCAAAGTACGCGCTCAAAAGCAGTTCCACAAGTCCGACGAGCTCAGAGACGTACTAAAAGAACGCTTCGGCATTACAGTCAAAGACAATCCAGATGGTACGACAGATTGGGGGTTTGAGTAAGACCTGCGCCGCCTACTTATTTTCCAAAGTGCACAAGAACGCGTCTGTGTATCGGAATAGTATAGCTTGCGAAATTTGCGTCAGCTTAACTTAAATAAAAAGACCCCCGCTGCAGAGGCAACGGGAAATCTTGTGTGATCACGTTCAGATATAGCGACAGCCTTGTTTATAAACTGACGCCAGCCAGCGTGGGTTTATATATTATTTAATCTAAACCCACAGTCTCAACGCTTTCAGGAATAGCGCCTTCTTCAATCGTTATCGGTTGAGAGCCAGGCTCAAACTCTACGATGCTTAGACTGCCGCATCCTTCAAAACATCCCTCCTCGATCCTTTCTACACTGGATGGAAGCCATATAGATGCCAAAGAAGAGCAACCGCTAAAGGCAAAGCTTCCTATCGTTTTCAGTTGAGAGTTAGGCTTAAACTCTACGATGATTAGACTGGTACAATCTTTAAAACACTTTCCCTCGACCCTTTCTAAGCTAGACGGAAGGCATATAGATGCCAGAGAAGAACATCCGGAAAAGGCCCCTTCTTCGATCGTTCTTATTCGAGAGCCTGATCCAAACGTTAATCTGCTTAGGCTGCGGCATTCCACAAAACTTACGTTGCCAAGCCTCTCTACGCTGGACGGAATGCATATAGATGCCAGAGAAGAACATCTATTGAAGGCGAAGCCTGATATTGTTTTCAGTTTTGAGCCCGATCCAAACATCAAGCTGCTTAAACTTTGGCATCCAACAAAACTCGCACTGCCAAGCATCTCTACACTGGATGGAATGCATATAGAAGCCAGATAAGAATAGCGAAAGGCGAATTCTTCGATCGTTTCCAGTCGAGAGCCTGATTCAAACGTTACGGTTAGACTGTCGCAAAGCTCAAGACATTTTTCGCTGATCGTTTTTATACTTGCTGAAATGCATATGGATCGCAAGCTATGCCTACCACCACCATCAAACGTATTAAAGCCATTTAATGTACGCACCTCACAAACTTCCCCACCTATACTAATGATATTTCTAAGGAGCCAAGTGGGACCTGTAGCTGCCGATCTGGCGCTAACACCTCCGCTTCCATCCTCTTGGTAAGAAGTTCTATCTATAATATACCCAGGATTTGCAACTCGCCCACAACTTGCAATTTCAGGGACAAGCAGCGTAATTGCCGATGCTATCATTGCAATCTTTTTCATAATTTCTCCTTAACGATTGGTTAACTAGCTATACACATAATGCAAAATTATGCTTTTGTCAAATTATTTTTTTGCTTATTTTAAGATTGTTGTTGAAATCTACATGAAATTTGGCTTGGCAATGGGGCTCGGCAAGGTTTGATACAAAATCTCGATCTGCACTTGATAATAGTATTTGAGAATATTTTATGTAGTAAATCGCACGATCTGCATCGGCCAGCCTGAAAAAAGTCCCTCCCCGGCCATAGAACGGCGGGGGCTTGGTAATTACATGCAATGGATGCTGGGTCAGCTTTGTTTATAAACTGATGCCAAACTGCTTGCGTTTATTCCCTTCCTGGTATAGGAAAAGGACACCCGTTAACTACGGTTTCTGCAGGAATGGCGTCTTTTCCGATATCTGCCAATCGAGAGCCTGATTCAAACGTTACGCTGCTTAGACTGCGGCAGTTTAAAAAACACTTTTCTCCTATAGTTTCTAAACTGAACGGAATGCATATAGATACCAGAGAAGCACACCCAGAAAAGGCATCATATCCGATCTTTTTCAGATGTGAGTTTTGCTCAAAGATTATGAATGACAACGCATCTCGAAGAGCATTGCGAAAACATTCAATGCCGATCGTCTCTATACTAGACGGAAAGTATACGGATCCAGAACTTGCTGTATTACGACCATTTTTTGCTAGCGCATATAATACTCCATAGACCTCTCCACCTATACAAATTCGATCTCTTGTAAGAATCCTACTGGGGTAAAAGGAAGCGGTAACCTTAACAACTTTGCCTTTTTGGTAATAATCAGCTCCGTCTAAGGTAAATCGCATACAGTTTTCAAGCAACGTATTGTCAACTCTGCATTCTTTGTAAGAATCAGTTCTTCGCATACAATTTGCGATTTCAGGGATAAGCAATGCTACCACTGATGTTATTATAATCTTTTTCATAATTTCTCCCGATTAAGAATCTAATGAACGCATATATGACATAATATTATACTTTTGTCAATCTATTTTTTTGCTTATTTTAAAATTATTGATGGAATCGGCCTAGAAACTGGCTTGGTAGTAAGGCTCGGAGGATTAGTGGCAAAGTTGAATTGCACAATTTGCATTTGATAATAGTATCTGAGGATATTTGATCTAGGAAACCACGCACTTTGCGTCGGGTTTTAGATCAAATAAAAAGCCCCTCCCCCGTTGTAGAGCCGGCAGAGGACCTTGTGTGATTACGTTCAGGTATGGCGTCACTTGGCGTTGATTTAGTTGAGGCGCGCACGTTTTCTGACTATAAAGAAAAAAACTAGAAATTTTGGTAAAAATCTGTGCCAGCTTAACCTGAATAAATTCGCGTACAATTTATGATCTTTAGATGCTTAGAAGGTTTAATGACGACTACAGGGACTTATCTAAGAGAGCTATGCTGATTAGGCGTAGTAAAAATTTGCATCAGCACATAAAGTTTGCATTAACACATAAAAAAAGACCTCCGTGACAAGCACGGAGGTAATTAAATAAGGAGAAAAAAATGAGAAAGAAAAAATCACTACTCTATTGCAGTGATAGAAACACGGTTTTGACGCCAGAACTCTTCCTTAGAATCAGAACCAGCACCTCTAACCTCGATCGGCTTATCTTTACCGTAGGAGATGACAGTAATCAGATTAGCCGGGACTCCATGCGCGACAAGAAAATTCCTGACCGCATTAGCGCGACGTTCACCCAAGCCGAGGTTATACTCCCTTGTTCCACGCTCGTCGCAGCGCCCTTCAATGACAACACGCCCAATCCTTTTATGCTGCAGCAACCACTCAACTTGACGAATCAAGGTGGCCTGCGATCCATGGGTTAAAGCTGAGCTGTCAAACTCAAAAAATACTCTATCGCCAGCTGTGGCAACAAAACTGCCAGCAGCCCCCTTTGTAAACCCAGCGGCAGAAGGTCCCCCGCCTATACCAGCGTTTTCACCTTCACGATTAGACTGACATCCCATTAACAACGACGCCGCCAATAATAAACTTACTCCAGTGTATTTCATAACAACTCCAAAAACTAACTTACGAAACTTACATAAGCAAAATTTAGCACTAAATTCGCTACTTAAACGATAATAAAAAGCAATAATGTAAACTGTTAGTTACGTTGCGCCTACAACATGTTGCAAAAATGGCCCACTTGGTAAAATTATGGTTTAATCTGGAAGCCGGGCAATCACGCGCCTAACTCGCCGTAAGTCGGAATCAACGACCTCAAAAGTAATGCCTGAGTGATGATTAAAAATCTCCCCAACAGATGGGACTCTGTTCGCAATTGAAATTATCAAGCCGCCAACAGTTTCTACATCAGGAATCCTGCTGTCGTCTGAGGTCTCTACAAATTTAGTTGACAAGGCCTTTTCTGCTTCCTCTATGGGCGTTCTTGCATCGATCAGATACGACCCGTCCTGCTGTTGAACCAAAGCCGGAGCAGTAGCCACTTCATCGTTTTGCTGAATACTTCCAAGCACCTTAAGTACGACCTCCGCAAGTGTTACAAGGCCGTCTATGCCCCCAAACTCATCAACCACCAGCATAAGACGCTTTCCTGTAAGACGCATTTGTTCCAAAAGCTCATCCAGCTTAATGCTGGGGGCTATAAAGGCGGCTTCCTGGATAATAGTGCCGATATCGAATTTCTTTGGACTGAAGAAAAACTGCAGAATATCTCGGATACTTACAACACCAACGATATTATCTAAATTATCCTTATAAACTGGTATTTGCGATTTAGAAGCACCAGAGAAGGTTTTGACTAAATTTGCAAAGCTTATATCGTACTCGACCGCGACGATTTCCGCCCGGGGTACCATTATGTCTTCAGCGGCCAGATCTCGCAAACACAGAACGTTGCTGAGCATTAGCTTTTCATTAGGGTTAATCTCTTCGCCTTCCGGGGTAGTTTCCTCCATAAAATCGTCCAAGGCCTCATTGACGATGTCTTTGTTGCTGGGGTGGCTTTTGGAAAAAATGTTTTTGATTTTATTGAACAATGGCTGCATCTCTATCGCCCCTTAAGCTTATACGGATTCGCGATTGCCAAATCGCCGAGGATCTCGACCTCTTTGCTTTCCATCAAATTTGCGTCGTCTTCTGTATTGTGGTCATAGCCAAGCAAATGCAACAGGCCGTGTATGGCCAGATGTGCCGTATGATCGCTTAGAGATTTTGCCTGCTCTTGGGCTTCTTTTTTTATTGTATCTATCGACAAGGCTACGCTGCCTAATCCCTTTGGAACACCCTTAAAGTTATGATTTTGAAAAGACAGAACGTTAGTTGGCTTGTCTTGGCTGCGGTAGGTCTTATTAAGCTGTCTTATGATATCATCGTCTGCCAGCAGGAAATCCAGAAACCTATTCTCAAAGCCGTCCAAACCAAGATGGCGCACTGCAAGCGAGATCGCTTTACGTAGAAGGTCGGACACCTCTTTAGTGTTCCACTGAGGGGAAACAGATCTGACCGAAACTTCCAAGCTTTCGGCCTTAAATTCGATACATTCAGAACTGTCTTCCGGCATACGACAATAAAACTATGTTAAGCATATTATCAGAACTTATATCAAAGTTCCACTGAGGCTGTGTTTATCTAGACTTGCTATGTGAACCTGCCGCGTGTGGCCGATAAGGCCTTCATCAGAGTCGATATAAACGGGCTGATTGTATGGCGTTCGGCCGATTACTTGGCCATCGTAACGGCCAAATCGCTCAAACAGCACGGGCTGAACGCTGCCAACGCTTTCGTTGTTAAAATCTTGCTGCTGCCGGTCTAAAAGATCTTGCAACGCTGCAAGCCGCTGCTCTTTAACTTTCTCTGGCACCTGGTCAGGCATACTTTCCGCAGGAGTATTGGGACGCGGACTGAATTTGAAATAATAGGATTTGGCAAATTTAATCTGCTTGGCTAAGTCGATAGTAGCCTCAAAATCTCCGTCAGTTTCGCTCGGGAAGCCTACGATAAAGTCAGACGAGATTGCTATTTTCGGGCAGACGTCACGTAACTGGGCGATTATGTCGGTGTATGAACTGCAGTCATAGTGGCGATTCATCATCTTCAAAACCCGATCGGATCCTGACTGTATGGGAAGGTGCAATGCCGGCATCAAGGCCGGCACACGACCAAAAGCTTCAATAAGACGCTTAGACATATTGCAAGGATGTGAGGATAAAAACCTAATGCGCGATATTTCGGGATATTTAGCTACTTCTTCTATTAAATCTACAAGGTCAAGTTTATTGCCGTTGGCGTCCATGCCATCGTAAGCATTAACGTTTTGTCCCCCTAAGGTGATTTCCTGTACGCCATTTTGTATAAGCAGCTCTATTTCCTCTTTAATTCCAGCCAGAGGCCGAGAATACTCTGTTCCGCGGGTTTTAGGCACTACGCAGTATGAGCAAAAGTTCTTACACCCCTCTTGCACTGTAACAAAAGCGCAAGGGCCAACATGGCTCATACCAACTGAGCTGAAGCATTTGAATTTTTCTTCATTATGCAAGCCAGTACTTACTATGGGCGCATATTTACGGCCAGCTTTTTGTTGAACTTGTATTGATTCGATCGCTTCTGGCAGCTTATGCGCAGATTGCACGCCCATAACTATGTCAACATTACCAGAACGTCGGACTATCTCACCGCCAAGTCCTTGTGCTATACAGCCGGTCACAACCGTTACAAACGGTAAGCCTTCCTTAAGGCGCTTATCCCTGATCTCCTTCAAGCGGCCTATGTCAGAAAACAGCTTTTGATCGGCCTTATCGCGTATATGGCAAGTATTGAATATCACAACGCCGCAAGCCTTATCCTGGCAGCTGTCCACCTGATGAAAGTTGTTACGAATCAGCAGCGATATGATCTTGTTCGAATCATATACATTCATCTGACAGCCGTAGGTCTTTATCCAAACGCCTTTATACATCTGCTTATAAAACGTCTCTAGACTAGGTACTTAAAATTAAATACTGCAGCGCTTAACAAGTGCTTAAAGCAAAAAACTTCATCCATATAATTTCCTTTCAGCAAAGCTGTTTAAAGCAATTTATATCTTAGTTAAGCCTCAAGTTCATTACGCAATTGCAAAATGATTTCCTCAAGCTCTTGCTCGCTGAGTTTGTTTATATCAAAAGGCTTATCAGTTTTCTTTCGGTCCAAAAAACCGCAGATTTTACCGATAAGCTCTTTCGCTTTAATGGCAGAGGCCAAGTCATTATTATCAAAGGCCAATTGATATATCTGTTGAAGATCGCTAAGCGTTTTATCAAGCTCACTTAGCTTATTAGCTTGCCTTAAAGGCTGTTTAGTGTTTTTCATATGTAGTTTAAGGAATTAAAAAAATTACTGAATGCTGGCCGTCTGTGTCAAACACAGACAGCCACCATCCGAGACAATCGCCAAAGCGCAATAATGCGCGCAAAAGCAGGATTAGTGTACGCTCACCGGAATAAGATCGCTTAAGCAAACGGCTTGTACGGCCGAATCCTTGGAATTACTGCTGCCAAGGTTAGATCCATCGGCAGCATATATAGAGAATTTGTCGCCTTGGACTGGCTTTATGTAAGCCACTACACTAACGCCCAAAGTCGCAAATTCTCGCTCTGAGATTTTTCTCAACCAATCCTGATTTTCCGTCAGCATAGCATTCACCTATCTAACTGACACTTCTTTGGCCGATGCTTCGCAAGCTTTCGATGTAATCGCTTTTAGTCCTCTGCCGTCATTGGACTTTATGGCTATTTTGCGAACTTGCGATGCGATTTTTGGACGTACTAAATTGATATGCAACAGACCATTATCAAAGTCTGCGCTGGATACTTCTATCCCCTCTGCCAAAACAAACGAGCGTTGGAACTGGCGCGTTGCGATTCCGCGATGCAAATAGACTCTGTCCGCATCGTCGCTCTGACCGCCTTTGACCGTAAGCTGGTTGTCTTCCATAGAGACCTCAAGACTGTCTGAGCTAAAGCCAGCTACCGCCAGGGTTATGCGAAAGCCCTGATCGCCAATCTGCTCTATGTTATAAGGGGGATACCCCTCACTTGAAGATTTTGATAATTGATCGACCAATCTTTCGAAATGATCGAAACCTAAAAACAACGGACTATCAAACAAAGAAATTCTAGACATAATCAACTCCTCTATTAAGCAAGCTGTTAAAACACCTTGGCAGATTTTGCTGAAAAGCCAAATCAAGCCAAGAACCCATGCGACCCCACTCGGGCGCCGCAAATCGCCAGGAAACCCGGAATTACCTAACATGTTTATTTCTAACACAGATTACGATAAAAGTCAAGTAAAATTAAAAACACCCTCTTTAATTTATAACGTAGGCCTAGGGGTTTGTTTCAAATTTGATTACATTCAATCGTTGTTTATGATAGTCTGAGACTTAACACTCAGATTTGCACATAGGTGGTATGGTGAGCGAAATATTCAATGAGCTTGAGCAGGAAGTTAACGAAGATCTTCGTCGCGATAAGCTAATTCGCATATGGAACCAATACGGTAAGTACATCATTGCGGCTTTGGTTTTGGTTTTAGGCTGCATAATTGGCTATATGTCGTGGAGAAGCTATAAAGAAGCGAAGGCCATCGATTCAACTCAGCAGTTGATTCAGGTATTGAGGCAAGTCGAGCAAGGCAAAATTGTGGATGCCTTTACAGGACTGAGGGAGCTGTCGGGCAAGTCTTCAAGCGATGTCAAAACATTAGCGGAGTTTATATACTCTGGACTCCGCCTTAAGGTTTATGAACGGTCAGGAAAAATCAATGAACTTCAAGAGCAAGAACTTGATGAGCTAGTCGCCATAGAAAAAGACGCCAAGCAAAGCATCGTGTGGCGAGACCTTGCCGCTTTAACGACGGTGCTGTACAAATTCGATATTTTAAACCCGCAAGAGCTTATCAAAAAGCTAAAGCCTTTAACAAGCGTAGACAGGCCGTTTATGTTTTCGGCGCTTGAGATTACGGCCTTTTTGCATATGAAAGCTGGCGAGTTTGAGGAAGCTAAATCGCTTTTTGAGCAGATATCAAAAGACGCCAATGCTCCGGCCGAGATGCGCCAGCGCGCTGAGCTGATGCTGCAAAACCCTGTTTTACACCGTGGATAAGCTGTGGCTACAGATAATCAAGATCAACAAATCAGACTTGCAAGGCTGCAAAAGGTCGATGATCTGCGCAAACGCGGGATAGAGCCTTACCCTTACGAATTTATTAAGACGCATTCGTCGGACCAGATACAAACGGAGTTTGATTATCTTAATGAAGGCCAGGAAAGCGGAAAGCAAGCGTCGATCGCCGGAAGGGTCATGTCTGTTCGTAATGACGGCATGTTTGTTGATTTACATGATCCGAAAGGCAAAGTTCAGATCTTCTGTCATAAAAAGCTGCTAGCTGAAGATAAGCTTGAATTGATTCAGTCCCTTGACCTTGGGGATATTATAGGTGTTGCTGGCAATGTCAGACGTACCCCTAGAGGGGAAATAACTGTCGATGCCACTGATGTACAGCTGTTGTCAAAATGTTTGCTTCCATTGCCAGAGAAGTATCACGGCCTTGCTGACCGCGAACTCAAATACAGACAGCGTTATTTAGACCTAATCGTTAATAAAGGCTCGCGAGATGTGTTTACTAAGCGCTGTTTGGCTATAGATACGATCAGGAAAGTTCTGGTAGAAGACGGTTTCATGGAGGCCGAAACCCCGATGCTGCACCCTATCGCCGGAGGGGCTATTGCGAAGCCGTTTGTAACTCATCATAACGCGCTGGATATGGATCTTTACTTGCGTATTGCGCCTGAACTGTACCTAAAAAGACTTATCGTCGGCGGACTTAGCGAGCGAGTGTTTGAGATAAACCGTTGTTTTAGGAACGAAGGTATTTCCACTCGTCATAATCCAGAATTTACAACCATTGAGATATACCAAGCCTATGCTGACTATAATACAGTCATAAACATTACAGAGGCCGTCGCAACGTCTGTGGCCCAAGCTCTGCACGGGCAGCTGTCGATCGAATACGACGGCAAAGCTTTAGATTTATCTGCTCCTTGGAAAAGGCAGTCTATGACGGAACTGATTAAGGAACAAACCGGTATCGACTTTCTTCAAGTATCCAGCGATGAAGAGGCCAGATCTTGTGCAAAAAATATCGGTGTTGTCGTCGATGACAGCTTTGGCTGGGGAAAGGTGATAGAGGCTGTATTTGAGGAAAAGGTGGAACATCTGCTTATCCAGCCGACTCATGTGACGGATTTTCCGCGAGAGATTTCCCCCTTGTCCAAGATTCACCGGCTCGACCCAAGGCTAACCGAGCGGTTTGAGACTTATATAAACGGCTGGGAGATAGCAAACGGCTTTTCCGAGCTCAACGATCCGGTTGACCAGCATGCCCGCTTCTCTGAGCAGCTTAAGGCACGCGAAGCCGGCGACGGCGAGGCTCATTGTATGGACGAGGATTTTATCACTGCCTTAGAGTACGCCATGCCGCCATGTGCCGGCCTGGGGATTGGTATCGACCGCCTTGTTATGATAATGACCAATTCTTTATCGATCAGGGACGTAATCGCCTTCCCAACGCTCAGGCCTAAGTAAGCTTTGCTAATTTCAATCCTGCAGGAACGTTGACAGAAAACGGGGTAATTTTTGTAGAGTTAGATCGGCCTACAAATCCATAATTAAGCCGAATCTGGTGTTGAATTTTTGGTGGTGCAGGACCATATTTTGCTCCCAGCTATAATCATGCAAACCAGTAGTCAGAGGAGGTAAATCAGGTACAGTATTTAAAGTCCTAAATTTGCTAAAAACCTTCTCCCTTAAAGTCCAAAATACATCAAATCTGAATCTAAAACGCTCAAAGAAACTTATCTCAAAGCCACATCCCACTCTAGGCGACATAGTTGTTCCTTTGTCTGAGCTGTAAGCCAGCCTTTCAGAATCAACAAAACCATGAGGTGGCAGCACTCCTAAGCCAGTAAATTCAAATCTACCCGGCTCTCTAAAATGTGGGTTTACACCGCGCTCTTTAAGGGTATTGAATTCATATCCGGCCAGTACATAAGGTGTGAAATAGTTTCCTAACCTAACCCCAAGTCTATACGAAAAACCAAAAGAGCAATTTTCAAACAAATGATCCTTTTGCTTATTACCTTTGTGATCCAACATAGAACAATCGGCTTCTAAAGACATACGCAGTCTGAAAACTTTTATCTCTAGGCCGATAATCGCACCAAAGCCAACTCCGGAATTTTTAGTCAGCAGATCCTTGTCTGTATCATACAACACGTATCTGTTTGCATTATAAGCACCACCCGGCACGCCTACCACAGCCATCACGCCGCCACGACCTACGACCCATCCAGCATCAACTACGCCACCTACTCCCGCAGGATGGTCGGACACGAAATATAACGGTTCTAAAGTAGCTTTAGATCCAGCGTAATTACTTGTTACGCCCAGATATAAGTGTGGACGAAAAGAATCTTTGTCCCGACTTGAACAACCGGACAGTAGCAAGCTATTAAAAGTAATACCCTAAGCGCAATCAAGAATGCATCTCCCTAGATTTTTCGACTTTAACATCGACTTTTTTGTAAATATGATAAGTAATATAATATTTCTTGTCTTTATAATGGTAAATTCTAAGTTGCGTAGGCTAAATGACGGTGGCAAAAATAACACATTATTATACCTCACCTTAATAGCGAGTCAATTAATATGACGATGTTTTTTGCCATTTAATCATTGCTTAAAATTTTTGGTCGATCATGTATAAGGCTGTAAGGAATAAAATTAGATATGTTTGACAAAACAGTCAATTGGGCATCGCTGGCAATGTGCTTGGTAATCGTTACCAAACTCAATGCAACATTAAGATATTCTGCGGAAGACAGTTATCATGGAAGCAGCGTCATGCAACAGCGTACTTTTATCCCAGATATTGCCGAGCGGACTGCGGCGCCTAAGCAGCAAATTGCGGATCTTTCAAATTTCTCAAATATATTAAAGCCACAAAGCAGTTCAAAACTACAATATGATGGCGGTATATCAAGGCAATCTTCTCGCAGGCAGTATTCAAGCATAAAAGATACAAATTACTACAGCCCCATAGAAATCCCAGATCACCTTCCTAATATTATAAAAAACGATCTGTCCGACGAAATATCTTCAATAGATCAGCCCATCCCAGATGAGTTTTTACCAATCAGAAGGTATACATCAAGCTCAGAAATAATCATTTCTACGGCTAAAAAAGAGGAAAGCAATACTGCTAGTGATGATGATCAGCTGCTGGACGAGCAGGAAGGGAAGAAATCTAAGAAACGTAAGGCAGGCCAAAAATCGTCAAAAAAAGAGGACCGTGAGATTAAAAAAGTAGAAATTACAATAACAAAAACCAAATGGCCTGCTAAAGCGATAGGAAAGCCAGAACACGTGACCAAAACGTCAATACCTATGCAATAGTCTTCGGTGATGGTGCAGGTATTTATATTATGCTGTGAACTATGTGCTGACGCCCATTGAGGAAAGCGTTACCGGACATCTTTTTTCCTCCACTAGGGCAAAGGGCCTTTATAACTATCGCCCCATCTTTGCATTTAACGGTGAAGTCACAGTCAACAACCGTACCAGGAGGACAAGCATCTGGTGACGGAGGGCAATTGATCGCTTCGGCTTCGATAAGTTTAACATATACGTCGTCAACATAAATCCAAGCGCAAGGCCAAGGATTAAGGCCTCTGATCTTATTAATAAGCGCCTCAGCAGGCTTGTCCCAAGTAATTTGACCATCTAATTTTGTCAATTTCCTAGTGTAAATAGCCGAAAAATGATCTTGTGGCTTGGCCTTGCCAAGATATTCTTCAGGCGATTGCATAAATGCCTTAACCATATCTGCACCCAAGTTGGACAGCGCATCACTTAGCGTGCCAGCTGTCATACCCGGCGTTATGGTGGTACTTTTTTGCATTATTATATCCCCTGCATCTAGCTCTTCGGACATTTTCATGATGGTAACGCCAGTTGCCTTGTCGCCGGCCATAATCGCCTGTTGTATGGGCGAGGCCCCCCTCCATCGCGGCAATAAAGACGCATGTACGTTGATGCAGCCTAGCCTGGGAATGGATAAAACCTCGCGCGGAAGCATAAGGCCATAGGCCGCTACGACTATTATATCGGGATTAAGCCGTTTGAGGATATCCAATTGATCTGGCTGTTTAAGACTGAGCGGAGTAAATACGTCGATACCGAGGGAATCTGCGCACTGATGTACAGCAGATTTGGTCAATTTTTTTCCGCGACCAGCCAAAGCCGGCGGCTGAGAATATACTCCAACTACTTTACTAACGCCAAGCAAGGCTTGCAACGTCGTTACGGCAAACTGCGGAGTGCCCATAAATACAACAGATCTTTTTGACCCTGCTTCCACAAGCTTAAGAGTTTATTGCCAAATCAACGCCCCTAAGGAGCCGTAGGCTTGTTAGCTGTAGGATTATTATACTCAGCTAAAGCCTGTTTGCGCTCTGAATCTTCAAGTCGATCTATAAACAGCTTGCCGCCAAGATGATCTATTTCGTGCTGGAAACAAAAGGCCAAAAGCCCTGTAGCCTCCACGGTTTGCTTCTTG
This sequence comes from Holosporales bacterium, assembly GCA_031263535.1. NCBI lineage: Bacteria > Pseudomonadati > Pseudomonadota > Alphaproteobacteria > Holosporales > Holosporales bacterium. The sequence goes on along the minus strand of JAISFO010000023.1, from coordinate 54,786 downwards.
CCTTGCTCGTCTAAAAACTCAACTGAAACAGAAGTAAATCTTTTTACTTCGCGGTAAACTTTTGGTAAAGACAGGCATCCTTCTTTAGAGAGGGCCCAGTCATCAGAGCACTTTATAATTTTAGGGTTTACCATCTTGTAAAATGTCGGCCCAATTAGACAATCGCCAGCAATACCTTTTTCGCCACCTGAAGCTTCGATCACAGCTTCTTGGATTGCCTTGTTATGCACTACAATCAAGCGCTTAGAGATACCAACCTGAGGGGCTGCTATGCCTATACCATCTTCTTGAAGCATGATATCTTTCATTTGCTCAAGAATATCGCGAATATCTTCAGATACCTCAGTTACTGGCTGAGCCTCTTCGCTCAGAACAGGGGCAGGGTAAACACATACTTTCATACCAACCACTTCACCTTCGGCCAACAAACAACAAACCAGTACTTGCGCCCACTTCATCTTCCTCTCAATGGTCTCTTTGAGCCTAGATATACACTTTGTAGCTGGGTTATAGCAATCATTTTTGATAAAAGCCTAATCTGTCTATAATGATTTCAATTCAGAAAAAACTCGGTTCGTAGAGCTGGTAAACTGTAACTGTTCTTATTTGGATAAGACTTTGATTTTAGACCAAGCTATAATTTTACCTAGATAAAGTTCGGTTCGTAGAACTGACAATCGGGCCTGCTGCGTCACATCAGACTGGAAGTAGAGTTTGCTTGGGCATTTATAAAATCGCACCGACTCATCGTCTAGATAAGCTTTACAATTCTAGATCAAGTAATGATTTTTATTTGAGCAAAGCTCGATTCGCAGAATCGGCAATCGAGTAAGCCATTCAGGCTTCCGAGCCTTGCTTTAGCAAGCCCAAATAGACTAATCCAGAGGTACTTTTCGACCTGCCGGCAGCCTACAAATCCATAATGATGCCGAAGCGAGTGGAGAATTTCTTGTGATACCAGGTCATGATAGCATCGGCGCCATAGGATGGATCAAAACCCACCCCCACTGGTGCCACAGTATCTGTTCTGAACTTACCAGCAAATCTTCTCTTTAAAGTCCAAAACGCATCAAATCTAAATTTAAAACGCTCAAAAAAGCTTATCTCAAATCCACAGCCCAATCGTGGACTTTGAATCATCTTGCTGCTCTCTATATTGTAAAAAAGCCTATCAATACTACGATAGACTGTCCTGCCTGCACCGTTTGGATCAGTGGTATAATCTCCGCTATCCCTAAAGTGCGGATTTTCACCGCGTCCCTTGAAGGTACTGAACTCTACTCCAGCAAGCAAATATGGCGTGAAATAGTTACCTAGTTTTAAGCCAAGTCTGTACGACAACCCAAAAGAAAATTTCTCAAACAGATTGTCTTTTTGCTTATCCTTTCCGTAGTTTATATTGGAACAATCAGCCTCTAAGGACATTCGCAACTTAAAAACTTTCATCTCTAAGCCAACTATTGCGCCAGTACCGATTCCTGAGTTTTTTGTGGCTAAATTTCCATCTATACCGCCAAGCACAATACCGTTTTGGTTGAAAGGCCGAGCAGGAACAGCCCCTGCCGCATCAGGAACAGTAACAACCCCATTACGCCCTACTAAGAAACCACCACTTACGAAATCCCCTATAACCAAGCCAGGCACGAAGTACTTTGGCTCTAGGGTAGCATTTGAGTCTGAATAATTACTGGTCACACCTAGATACAAATGCGGGCGAAAGGAATCTTTATTTGGACTTGAGCATCCGGATAAAAATGTTATCGATGAGGCCATAAACAACATTGATGCAAATTTGTCAAATAGATCATAAAAATTTGAACGGCCAGCGATCTGTATTCTAGATAGGCCCAGTTTGGGCTTGCTAACGCAAGGCTCGGAAGCTTGAATAGCTTCCTCGATTGCCAGTTCTTCGAACTGAGCTCTTCTTAGATTAAAACCGTTACTAAATTTAAAGTTATGCACTCTATCCAAAGATAACTTAAAGCTAGTGCCGGCTTCTTCAAAAACATAATCATCCCAATATCTAGCACCTAGTTCAGGGCAAGATTGCCCCTCAGTACTAGTGCCAAAGAGAGGGTTAGGCCCCCCCCCCCATGTCTTTTCTATTTGCACCACCAGTCACCATCATAAATACCTCAACGCAAAATCAAATTATCATCTTTGTGTTCTGCAGTCGGCTGTTCATTGGATAAGTCGATGCCGAAGGATTCTGCAGACAACAAGGCCACAATACACAGGGCCAATGTTCTTAGACTTTTTTTCATAGATTTCTGTCCATAAGTCGTGTCGAAGGTATCATAAGCCTAATTAACAAAACCTAAATAATTCTGGCAAAATGTACCATTTTTTTAAATAAAACAAAATACTTTACTCAATAATTACCTGCTTCTAAGCCCTGATCATGCTAAATTGGATAACATTGATACAGCTTCTATGGCGTTTGGCGTGTATTATTGCTTTTCTATAGTTGCAATAAAGCAAGCTCTGGTGTAGGTAATTGGTTAGGCTTTTGACGCCTTCGACACGATTTGTGAACAGAAATCTATGAAAAAAAGTCTAAGAACATTGGTCATGTGTATTGTGGCCTTGTTGTCCGCAGAATCCTTCGGCATCGACTTATCCGATGAACAGCCGACTGCAGAGCATAAAGACGATAAATCGTCGCTAGATGCCGATGTTCAGGAGGTTACCCTGAAAGTAACTTGCGGGTGTAAGGGGCGTGAGCTAGAGCTCTATCAGCAAGCGGCAAAGGAATGGGAAGCTTTAACTGGGCATCGCGTTGAAATAATCACCCTGCCAAATGAAAGCAATGAGCGGCTGAACCTGTATTTACAGCTTTTACGGGCAGAATCCCAGGACCTTGATATCTTGATTATCGACGTTACTTGGCCAGGCATATTGGCGAGCTACCTCATTGATCTGAAAGAATACTTTAAAGGCGAAATTCCCGAATTTTTCCAAGTTTGTATAGCAAATAACACGATTGACGGTCAGCTGGTCGCCATTCCCTGGTACATAGACATGGGGATATTATACTGCCGCAAAGATCTGCTTGAGAAATATGGCCACAGTGTCCCAAAAACTTGGGATGATCTGGAAAAAATAGCAACCGACATTCAGGATAAAGAGCGCGCAAACGGCAATTCCAGAATGTGGGGGTATGTGTTTCAAGGGAAGTCCTATGAAGGGCTGACCGTTAACGTTGTCGAGTGGTTCTGTTCTGCTGGCGGTGGGATAATGGATAATAAAGGCAAGCTGGCAGTCGATACGCCGTCCAATCGGCGTATGCTAAATATGATATATAAATGGATTGGCGCCGTAGCGCCCTCCGGCGTACTTGGATACACAGAAGAAGAAGCCAGAGGCGTGTTTCAGTCTGGTAACGCCGTGTTTATGCGCAGTTGGCCATACGCTTTTGCACTATTAAGCTCGCCTGATTGCCCCTTAGCTGGCAAAGTCGATGTAGCTCCATTGCCGATAGGGCCAGGAGGTCGGCACGTTGGGATTTTGGGCGGTTGGTCGCTGGGTATATCGAAATTCTCAAAACATCCTAAAGAAGCCGTGGCGTTTTTGCGATACCTGACTTCTCACAAAGAGCAAAGACGTCGGGCAATTGAGGGCGGCATATCTCCGTCTAGACCAAATCTGTATAAGGATAAAGCCATGATTCAAGCTCAACCATTCTTCGCCAAACTCAGCGATATGTTGGATCACATGGTCGTAAGGCCGTCATCTCAGTTTGGCTCACTTTACAGCCAGGCCAGTACAGAAATTTTTAACTCAGTCCACAGTATGATAGCGGGGCACAAGCCAATAGACACCGGCCTTAAGCAACTACACAAACGTTTGTCTCAGCTTTTGGACAGAATCAACAGGTACGCTGGAGAGTAGCTTTTGTCTAGCAAAGTCAGGCGATATCTGTCGAAATATTCAGCCTTAAAGGCTTGGTTGTTCTTGTTTCCCTGCCTGGCGGTAATCGTTCTAGCGGGTGCTTGGCCGTTGTTCAGAACATTTTCCCTAAGCTTTACAGATGCGGCGCTTGATTCATTGTCGTCAGGGGCGTTTGTTGGCGTAGGCAATTTCTGTGACCTATTTGAAGATCCTGATTGGTGGGTAGCTGTAAAAAATACGCTGTTTTTTGCCGTGGTTTCTGTTTCCCTTGAGGCGATTTTGGGGTTTTGCGTTGCGTTCGTTTTACATCGCAGCCTTCGGTTTAAAACGGTTTTACGAGCGATTGTACTGATCCCATGGGCTATCCCCACCGTTGTATCAGCCAAAATCTGGGGTTGGATGTTCCATGACGTATACGGCGTCATAAACAGGGTTTTAGAGGTTATTGGTGTGCTTTCTAGCCCAGTATCGTGGGTAGCCTCTTCCGAACTTACGATGGTTGCCATAATCATAGTTGACGTATGGAAAACAACGCCGTTTATGGCCTTGTTGTTGCTAGCTGGCTTGCAGTCGATATCCAGCGAGTGTTTCGAGGCAGCAAAGATAGACGGTGTATCCACCTGGAGGTTGATCTGGCATATAGTGCTGCCAATGCTTAAGCCGACTTTCGTAGTTGCGTTAATATTCAGGACGCTTGATGCGCTTAGGATATTTGATTTGGTTTATATATTAGGCAGCGGGGACCTTAGTTGCGCGACGATGTCGGTTTATACGCGGCGGTATTTGATTGACTTTGGCGAAGTTGGTCGCGGGTCTTCAGCCGCAACTATGCTGTTCTTTACGGTTGCTATGGTCAGCGTCTTATACTTCACCGTGGGACAAAGAAATTTGAGGAAGGCAAGCTAAATGGCCCTAAGCTGGCAAACAAGAAGATTTTTAAGGCACTCTTTGCTTATGCTTTTTTGCACGCTGGTGGTTATGGGGTGCTTGTTCCCGTTTTACTGGGCGGTAGTATCCTCTTTTAAGGTTGGAAGCGAAATTTTCAGCACAGACCTTCTGCCCAACAGGTTGAATTTTTGCAATTATTTTAACGTATTACAGACGGCCGGGTTCGGTAAGAGCTTAGCAAATTCGGCCGTTGTTGCAATTGCGACCGTAGTTGTAGTTTCTTTGTTGGCGTTATTTGCCGCATATCCTATGTCAAGAATGAACTTTAAAGGCAAGAAGCGTCTGTTGTTTTTTATACTAAGCGCAACTATGTTTCCGCAGGTTGCGGTTTTATTTGGAATGTTTGAGCTTTTGCGCTTCTTTGACCTGTATAATTCCCGCGAGGGATTGGTATTGTCGTATATGATACTGACGCTGCCTTTTACGGTTTGGGTTCTTTCAAGCTTTATGCGTCAGATTCCCAAGGAAATCGAAGAGGCCGCGATAATGGATGGGGCAAGCAAGCTTACGATACTTTTTCGGATCTTTTTCCCCATCATGAGGCCGTCAATGGTTACCACAGGACTTATGGCCTTTATCACTTCATGGAACGAGTTTTTGTTTGCGTTGACTTTCTCTTTAACCGGAAAAGCGCGGACAGTGCCTGTAGCGATTGCTTTGCTCAGCGGGGCTGGGCAACACGAAATTCCATGGGGAAACATAATGGCGGCAAGCGTTATTGTCACAATTCCCCTGATTTTGCTGGTTGTGTTCTTTCAGCGCAGAATTATCTCTGGCTTGACGTATGGCGCAATAAAAGGCTAAGTTCGCCTAATTTCTAGGCAAAAATGATTAATTCGATAATACTTGGCGTTGGCAGCAAATTACCAAGCAAATGCTTAACTAATGACTGCGTTGCCAAAATGGTCGACACGTCCGACGAATGGATCGTGCAAAGGACGGGAATCCGGCAACGGTACGTACTAGAGCCCGGTGAGGTAATATCAACCTTGGCGGCAGAGGCAGCTAAAACAGCCATCAGTAACGCCGGGATTTCTGAGCGTGAGATTGACCTGATTATTGTGGCTACAGCCACCCCAGAGAAAACTTTTCCTTCCACTGCCGCACTTGTGCAAGAAAAGCTTAACACAGACAATTGTGCTGCTGCGTTTGATGTTAATGCTGTTTGCAGCGGATTTATTTATGCTCTGTCAGTTGCTGATTCATTTATAAAGACCGGTCAAAGCCAATATGCCCTTGTCATAGGATGCGACGCTATGTCAAAGATTGTCGATTGGAAAGACCGCTCAACTTGCGTCCTGTTTGGCGATGGCGCTGGGGCAATGGTGCTGGGGGCAAAGCGCTTCGATACCGCTGAATCAAAAAAAACCGGCATTATCGCCACTAAACTGTTCTGCGACGGCAAGCTGTCCAAAATACTTGGGACTTCTGGCGGAACATCAACTACGTGCAGTAGCGGCGTAATAGTCATGAACGGTCGCGAGGTGTTTAAGCACTCTATTGAGAAAATGTCCATGGCCGTCCAGACGGTTCTGTCTAAAGCCTGCCTGACAACAGATCAAGTCGATGTCCTGGTACCACACCAAGCCAACAGGCGTATATTAAATGCCGTAGCTGAAAGGCTGGGGTTTGATAAAAGCAAAATGATCGATACGGTCAGCGATTTTGCCAATACATCGGCGGCTACTATCCCAATTGCATGGGATTACGGCTTTAAAAAAGGAATTATCCGAAAAAATCAAAACATAGTATTGACCGCCATGGGCGGCGGTGTCACTTGGGGCGCAGCGGTTATAAGAACTTAATACCGCTTAATTGGCTATTTGCCTTTTTTGGCGGCTGCTGTTTTGGTAGGCATCCCAGCCTTAAACATTCGCATAAATTGCTGAAAATCTTGCATAAATGCGTCGCTTATCGCAGATTTATAGTAATCAATGTTATTCTTGAACTCAATCATCGGTTTAATCAAACGCTCATAGCATAATTTGCTGTCTATCAACGCATTAGAAAACCTGTCAAACATGGCATCCCTCATTGTTAAAACCCGTTAATAAAATTCTCCAATAAATAGGTTAACAAAACCTCTAAAGCGCAAAGGGCCCGCACTTCGATATGTGCCAAGCCCTTAGGTTACCTGTCACAGCGTCCTTTAATCCACCCGCATCAATTCATCTAAAGGAGTTTTAGGTATAGACAGAATACTGATCACTTCGTTAAACTGCGGCAAATGGACCTGCTCTTCAGCATGATATGTCCATCTACGTATAGTTTCTCTAGAAGTATCATCCATTCTGGATATGTCGGCTGGCAAAGTTGGTTGAAACCTAAAATACTTTATAGCCGGATCTGCATCTGCAAAAACAGACATCTGATAATCAACAGTCGCAGCAGATGAGTCTATGCTTATATCCGGAAAAGCAGTCGCCCAATTATATCCCCTCATACTTTGAGAATCGTCATATAAAAGCGGGGTATGAGAACGCCCTGTCCCTAACGATAGAATGAAAAATTCATCCGCCAGCGGATATCTTTTTTTTGCCTCTGCAAAAGCGCACATAGTCGGATCATTTGCCAACACGCCGCCGTCTATCAGCACGTGAATTCGCGTTTCGCCAAGCTGATTCGCTTGGCTTACAATCTTCGCAGGCTTAAAAAAAGAAGGAGCAGCCGATGTACCACGCGCTATATCGTAGGCGAAGAAATCGTAAAGAGGATTTGTAACCGCCCTATAACTCTTGAATATTTTCGGATATCCCCTTTCGGCGTCATAACAAGGTACTATCACATCGTTTAATGAGTCGGAAAACAGGGCGTTTCCGAATTTGCCCATTAATTTACTGTACAAATATCTACTTTTATACTTAGTCCTAAAAGCGCCGCCAAAGCTGAACCTCTTCTTGACAAAGAATCCTGACATTTCGTGCTGATACATCGTCAAAATATCATGCGCCGAATGTAATGGCCTGCCTGGGATTTCTGGATTCCTCATGGTAAGGGACAAGGCAATTATTCCGCCAGTCGACGTGCCCGACACCATATGGAACATATCCGAAACTGGATACCCGGTAGCCTCCTCCAGCCTTGTAAGCTCATATCCTGGAATTACCCCTCTGCCACCCCCGCCATCGATGGCTAAAATTCTAACCTGCTTTACAGGTATTATCGGTGCAAAAGCCGGCAAAATTGCATCAGGTAATAAAGGTGAAGGCGCAATATCCAATGATGCTGCACGCCCCTCATCACCAAGTCTCGGTAATAACCTAAGCGTATTTGGAGATGGTGCGCTAGGGCTTGCCGAAATTAGGCGCACAGGCGCCGTCAATGTGGCACGAGGTGTTGCTATATTTGAAGTATCACGGCTGTAAACCGGAGTTTGTACATCAAATAACTGTTGATCAACGGGGGGCGCAATAAGGCGAGGAAAAGCCATTTGCGTTTCTACTTCAAATGCATTTTGCCTAGATGGTAAAGTACAGTTTGATTCATTGCAATAACCTAAACATAACAAAATTAATATAGCTGTTTTTTTCATATTAAGCTCTAATTGACCTTTAATTAATTTTGACAATTATTTATTAATATTGAGTAAATTTTAGTCAAAAATTAATCCAAAATTGAATAAATTTTAGCTTTTGGTTAATGAAAGTTTTGAAGAAAATTATTGACTAAATCTTGGCGCTGTCTTAGATCGCTTGCTTTATAAGTGCTCAGACGATATCTCTATCAAGGTCTTAGGGTGCGATTTGTGAAACACACACTTAACGAGTCAATACTTCGTCTTTACGATATACGGGGCGAGTTTGGCAAAACTCTAAACAACAAGGACGCTTTCTTTATTGGGAAAGCGTTTGCTTCAATTGTAAGAAATGACGGCGGGTTACGCATAGCTGTCGCAAGGGATGGTCGACTGTCATCGCCTGAGCTGACTGACTCTTTGGTTCAAGGGCTTGTGTCTTGCGGCACAGATGTTTACTTAACAGGACTTGTGCCAACGCCTGCGCTTTATTTTGCTGTGCATGATCTTAATCTTGATGCTGGCGTTATGGTTACCGGATCACATAATCCAAAAGAGCACAATGGGTTCAAGCTGCTTCTGAGCGATAAGCCTTTCTATGGCGAAGATATTAAAAAGCTGGCCAAGATTGTCTACGATCAACGCTATTTAGATTCACCCAAAGTCGGTCAAATATTTGATGTTGATATATTAGACAATTACCTTAATGCCGTTTTTAGCAAAATTAATTTTGCTCATCCGATAAATATTGTTTGGGATTGTGGCAATGGCGCTGCGGGTGCAGTAATAAAAAGATTATCCGCAAGGGTTCCTGGTCATCACGCGCTTATCAACGAGCAGATTGACGGAAATTTTCCTGGTCGATCGCCCGACCCAACCGCAAAAGGCAGCATGGACCAAATACATCAATTAATCATGGAAGGTTCGTACGACCTTGGCATAGCCTTCGATGGAGATGCGGATCGGCTGGTGGTGTTAGACAATAAAGGTCGTATAATCTCAGGCGATCAACTGTTGTGCCTAATGGCCAGGGACGTTCTTGAAAAACATCCAGGGGCAAAAATAATCGCCGATATAAAAAGCAGTCTTGTTTTTTTTGATGAAGTTAAGCGACTTGGCGGGGTTCCGGTAATGTCTTCGACTGGGCATTCGTTAATAAAGGCCAAGATGCGCGAAACAGGGGCCTTGCTGGCCGGCGAGCTGAGTGGCCACTTATTTTTCAGCGATGATTGGTATGGATTTGATGACGCGTTGTACTCTTCGGTAAGGCTTGCTAGTTTTTTGACCAATCAGAATAAGTCATTAAGCGATTTGCTTGACGATTTACCTAAAACGTTCAGCTCCCCTGAAATACGGATTAGTTGCTCTAGGGATCGCGCTTTTGAAATTCTCGAAACCCTCTCGCGAGAACTGGCTTTAGAGCCGAGTTTAGAGATAAAAACCATCGATGGCCTTAGGGTAAAAAGCGAGTATGGATGGTGGCTATTGCGCGCTTCTAATACTCAAGACGTCATGGTTGCTCGCGCAGAGGCAAAAACACAAGAAAACTTTGTGAAGATTGAGCAACAGCTTTACTCAATTCTTAAAAGATTTGGATTGCAGTATAGGCGGGGCTGACACATCATCGCTCGCCGCTTCGTTATCAAATTTTCAAATCCAAAACTTGAGTTACAGTATAGGCAGGGCCGATACGTCACTGTTCGCTGCTGCTTCGATACGCTCCTTTGCTTTGGTTTTAGCAAAGGCTCGGTCAAGTTCAGTCACACGGTCATCGATCGCGTCATACTGAAAAGATACCTCTGGCACGAACCTTAGTTTCAGCTGCTGGGCCATATTAAAACGATATTTTTTAGATCTAAAGCTAAGATAATCGATCAGCATTTTTCGATCCACATCATTGCATTCCGTTACAAAGACCTTGGCGTATCTAAGGCAAGCAGATACATCAACGTTAGTAACAGTCAAGCACGGCTTGACCTTATCGGCAAAATCATAAAAGCTGTCTTGACCAAATATGCCAGAAAAAATTCTGCGCAGCTCCTCGGCCACTCTCTGCGGCCTGGCTTTAATAGCTTTCGGTTCAAATTTTGACTTAAAAAGCATAAAAATACCTAGAGGCAAATCTACCATTTCGTGGCGCAAAGGTAAACAGAACTTTACGTAGCGATTGTGTAAAACGTTTGTATAGCTAGCTTGCAAAACGGTTTGTGTAGCATAAAATATGCCCTAGCCAATCAAACAAACGAATGACTCCTTGATTTTGAGCAGTGTAACTCTCATCACCCACGGTTTACCCTGTATGAGATCTTTATGTTTTGCTCTTAAGCCGCCTCATTGAAATATGAAATAGTAAAACGTTACCCAGTTTGTCAATGAAGAGTAATGCAGCAGTAAATAATCTCAAGCTTAGTAATATAGACCGAGACGTGATAAAATATAAAGAAATTATCAGTCGTGGTATCTCTTCTCTTCCGGTAATATTTACCTCTAGAAGCGCCGACAGGTCGTTTATTTCTCCTAATGTACACTTCTCTGTGAGGCTAGTACACTACCCAGCAATCGCAAATGCAAGCCTTAACATCCAAGGCAACACCTACACATTAGATTTCGGCTGCCCGTCTCTCACCAAATACTATACGGGATAAGATTGCCAGTATATATCATTATTAAATTGCTTCATTGATGCAAAAAACGGCGTGATAAATACAAGAAACGTCAGGGCAGAGACCGCTTATTTCTTCCGAGACGCTTCTTTGTAATCAGGCATAACTGTCCAGCAGCGATACCTATTTATTATCTCGTACTTCTGAACATCTCTGCAATAGCGCTATCCATATCACGAACTTTATTTGCTTCTTCTATCGCATGACGGGCCATGTCCCATGCATACCTCTCAATCATACCATGTTGCGTAAGAACGTATACTATATACTTTTCACGATCTTCTTTACTAAGCTTATTATCAGGTCCCTCAGTAATACCTGTATAGCCAGGAATAGCCTTACGAATTTCTTCTAAAGGAATAGATCCATTGGTAGCTTCCACCAAGCTATATCTGATATTTGCAGGCAACGTTGGTGAAAAAGCATTGTATATTGGCGCCATGGAAGCTACACTCGAGACCTGATTATGAAGAGATGGAGTATTAATTTCCGGCGGAATTAAATAATGCTTTTGTAGTTCTGGATAAACCATCATTATATCATGCATGGAAATATCTTTCAGCAGCGGATTTTCTCTCCATCCTTGTAAGGCACTAAACATGAGGGCATGCCCTTTTTTCCCTTCTAGGGATAGTTGCTCATGTACTTCATTTATACGGTTTATATCACCACCGAAGCGCAAAGCATATTCATCTACAAGCTCTTGTGCGTTTGAAGGCAGTTTGCTCTCTTCCGTAATTTCAAAATCTGATACATGTCGTTCTAATTTTTGCCTTAGCTCAGAAATATAGCTATCCTCTGCTGTCGGAGCGGCCGGTCTTCTCATAGCCATCGCATAATTGTCTAACACTGACGATACTAAAGCCAATGCAGTCGCACTAAGTAACAATTTTTTATTCATTTCACTTTCCTCAAAAATAATTAAAACCCTTTGGCAAACAGTTTTGTATCAGACTCTAATTCTTCTAACTAGAGCAATATACATTCCCATTCCCCTCCACACTCAGGCCAGAAGTAACATCTTCTTCAAAAACAAAATCTGTACTTCCACTCCAGAGCGTATAATCAATATATAACAAGCAATCATTAATTGCAAGTTAATTTTTGAATAATAAGGAATTCATCTTTTGGTTGTTTTGGGCAATAAAATAAGGAAACAATGAAAAGTTCGTTAAACTAAACGGCGCTATTATAATATCCTAAATTCCCCGTCTTTTTGCCGCTGCGAGGCTTCCGAGCGAAATAATGGCGCAAATGGTCATGTAGGCGGCTACAAATTTAACAGAAGCCAATTCAATCAGCCAGGCGTTGAGTAATGGTGAAAGGCCTCCAAATAAAAGGCCTCCAATACCTTTGCCGATAGCTATACCACTGCACCTGCATTGGACGGGAAACAGTTGTTTGTAAACCGCCTTAGACGGGCCGCTTATACTGCCGCCAAGTATGGTGACGACCAACCCTCCAACCAAGGCAATAAATTTTGAAGAATTTGAAAGCATACAAAATGCCGGATAGGTAAAAAACACGCCTAATAGCGCGATTGACAGCATTACATTTTCTGGCCGAGTTTTAGCAAACAGCCGACCCATCGCTGGATAGGTAAAAACCGGCAGAACGATCATAAGAAACCTGATGGTTTCTTGTACCCAAACGGCGTCGCTGGCGGAGGTAAAATCCTTAATATTCACCACCACAGAATAGGATACAGCTTGGCTGAAAGCGCCGATGCCAATGACCATAAATACTGCGCCTAAATGCTGCTTGAACAGGTTCTCCAAAACAAACTTCTTGCAAGTTGAGTGACTAGCCACAAATTCATCGGATTCTTTAATATAGGCAAACCTGCGCCATAAGTAGACCAGGGACCCAACTCCGCCAAACAAAAACCAGAAACGCCAACTTTCCTCACACGGCCAGGCGATATAGCTGACCAGCAGAGCCAGGCTGGTACCAACGCTGTTGGCGGCCGTAAGGATGCAGCTGGTAAATGTCTGACTTACCCCCCTTTTTTCCAAAGCCAGCACAGACGCGGTTATATACTCACCGTTTATGCTTACGCCCTGGAGCAATCGGCACAAAAGCGCCATTACCTGAGACGCAATGCCTAAGCAGCCATAGCCAGGTAGCGCCCCTATCATGATTGTGGGAAGTGATAACATTACTACCGCGATGATAAGGGAAGTTTTACGGCCGCGAATGTCGCCTAAATAACCGAACAACAGCCCCCCCAGTGGTCTTGCAACAAAGCCAACGGCAAACAGCACATAGCCTATATAAGCCGGGTAGTTGGGGAAAAAGGCGGCACTTATTTCCTTGCTGAACATCACGAATAGCGAGAAGTTATAAAACTCAAACACATTGCCAACAAATAACAAGGCAAGCTGCTTGTTCCAAAGGACGGCTAGCGACAAATCACCACCTTAAGATTTCGTTGATTGCTGTTTTGGCGCGAGTTTGCTCATCAACATGCTTAACTATAAGCACACATGCGGTGCTTAACGGCGTTTTACCGCCACTTGCGGCGATGCTGCCTGGCACAACGACCGAGTATGGAGGCACAAAGCCGTAAGTTACTGCGCCTGTTTCGCGATCGACTATCTTAGTTGAGGCGCTTATAGATACGCCGGAGGCCAAAACGCTGCCTTGGCCAATTTTAACCCCTTCGGATACGCTGGACCTGGCGCCGATAAAACAATCATCTTCAATTATCACGGGGGACGCTTGGATTGGCTCAAGCACGCCGCCTATCGTTACGCCGTCGGATATGTGGCATTTGCTGCCGATTTGGGCGCAAGAACCAACAGTCGCCCAAGCGTCCACCATAGTGCTGCACCCAACATATGCGCCGATGTTGATGAAACTGGGCATAATGACTGTCGACGGTCCAATGAATGCCCCGTACCTTACGACAGCCCCGGCAACCATACGAAAACCACTTTTCTTAAAATCAGATTCAGACCAACCAGTGGTTTTTAATGGTATTTTATCCCAAAACACAGGGCCGGCTCGGTCTTTACCAAACTCTAAAACACAATTGTCTTGCAGCCGAAAATAAAGCAGAACAGCGCGCTTTAGAAAATCATTTACTGTCCATTCACCGTTTTTACACTCAGCGATTCGCAGCGTACCTTTATCAAGCCCGTCTATACAAAACTTAACGGCGAGCTTCAGGTCAGAATTATTCTGAAGACCGGCTGCATTAAGCGGCGTGCCATTTATGATGCTTTTAACTTCATCTAGATTTGGCTCAGACAAATATCCCTCCGGCTTTGATTTCGGTGAGGATAGGACATCTTAGTAACAGTGAACATCTTTTTTTGTACTGGCGAACATGCTAGCCTTCTTGTCGTTTTAAGGACACAGTTATGTCAGCCATTCCGGATAGCGATAAGGTTTTGCGTGATATAGACAGCTGTAAAGATTTAGCCGCGCTTGAGTCTTTGCGTGTGGCACTACTGGGCAAAAGTGGTTCGATAACCCAGGTCCTGCAGCAAGCGGGCACGCTTTCACCAGAAGAACGCAAGAAAGTCAGTCAAACGGCTAATAACCTTAAGAATATAGCATTAGGCGCAATCGCTAAACGCAGAATTGCTCTTGAGGACGAGGCGATTAGCGACCGGCTTATGTCAGAGGGCGTTGATGTAACGCTGCCTGAGCTAGAGCAAAAGTTTGGCCGACTGCATCCGCTGACCAAGGTGTTTCAGGAAGTAACCGACATATTTACCGCGCAGGGATTTGCCGTTGCTTCAGGCCAAGATTTAGAGCGCGAGTACTTCAACTTCACGGCCCTAAATATACCTGAATCGCATCCAGCCCGCCAGATGCATGATACATTTTATATTAAGGATGACAGGCGTGCAGCCGGCAGGTCCGATGAAAAGCTCGGCAAATACTTGCTGCGTACGCATACTTCGCCAGTACAGATACATTCTATGCTTAGGTGGGGGGCGCCGCTTAGAGTATTGGTGCCCGGCAGGACCTTTAGGTGCGACTATGACGCAACGCATTCCCCCATGTTTCACCAGGCAGAGGTGCTGGTTTTAGACAAAGGAGTCAACTTTGCGCATCTTAAGGGCTGCATTACCGACTTTTGCCGCAAATTTTTCGAAATATCAACTTTGCCCATGCGGATCCGTCCTGGATATTTCCCGTTTACAGAGCCATCGGCAGAGGTTGACATTCCGTACTATATAAAGGACAAGCGCATAGTAATTGGCCAAAGCAAGACGGAAGAAAATAAATGGCTAGAGATTGCTGGATGTGGAATGGTGCATCCAGAGGTGTTGAAGCACGGAAAAATAGACGCTGAGCAATACCAAGGATTTGCCATGGGATGGGGGTTAGACAGGCTTGCTATCCTGAAGTACGGCGTGCCGGACATCAGAGGTTTTTTCGAAGCTGACGCAGATTGGACAGAGCGTTACGGCTTTTCTGCATTTGCTTGACGAATAAGGAGTTGGCTTTTGAAATTTTCGTTAAACTGGCTAAAAGACCATTTGGATACTGAGGCTAATCTTGGGCTTATTACCTCAACCTTGACGAATATCGGCTTAGAGGTTGAATCAGTTTATAATCCTAAAGAGGCGTTCAAGGATATCGTAGTTGCTTATGTAGAGTCCGCCGAAAAGCATCCGCAAGCAGACAGGCTGAAGATATGTAAGGTTAACTATGGCGCGGAGATTCTTCAGATAGTTTGTGGAGCGCCAAACGCGCGAGCCGGTATCTATGTGGCTTTGGCGCTTCCTGGCGCGGTGATTCCCAACGGCAACCTAACGATTAGCAAAACGAAAATCCGTGGAGCAGAAAGTATGGGCATGATGTGCTCTGCCCGTGAGCTTATGCTTGGGCAGGATCGTGAAGGTATTATAGAGATAGACAAAATCGACGCAGCATCTTTGGGCCAGCCAATCGCAGATGTTTTGGATATCGAGGCAGTTATAGAAGTTTCGCTGACCCCTAACCGGGCAGACTGCTTTGCCGTGCGTGGAATTGCCAGAGACCTTGCCGCCGCAGGAATAGGCAATCTTAAGCCGCTTCAAGCTTCAGGAGCAGCGGAAGGCGAGTTCGATTTCCCCGTGAAAGTCTCATTCGATGGCGACCTTATGGACGAAAGCGTACCGCTTTTAGCCCTGCAAGTTATTAAGGGCGTCAAAAATGTTGAAAGCCCCGATTGGCTTAAGAAAAAGCTTAGAAGCGCCGGGCTAGAGCCCATATCCGCATTGGTAGACATCACTAACTACTTTTGTCTGGATATGGCGCGCCCTCTGCATGCCTATGATGTTGATTGTATCGAAGGTGATACTGTATCGATAAGGCTATCTAAGCCGGGCGAGGAATTTAAAGACCTTAAAGGACACGCCACAAAGTTGCCAAAAGGTATCCCTGTAATTAGTGATTCAGCCGGTATCTTGGGTGTTCTTGGGGTTATGGGCGGAGAAAGGTCGAAAGTCAGCGATAAAACCTCAACGATTATGCTTGAATCGGCTGTTTTTGACCCAATAGGCGTTGCTCAAGCAGGTCGGCAGCTGAATATCGTCAGTGAAGCCCGCACGCGGTTTGAGCGTGGTATCGATCCAGAGTATACCTTGGCTGGCCTCTCGGACGCCGCCAATATGGTGATTAGTATTTGCGGTGGACAGTTGAGCAATATGTACGTACGTGACGTAAGGAAGAAAATCGCCACAGAGCCAGTAAAGTTGCGTCTTGCTCGCTTGGAACAGGTATCAGCTATGAAAATTACTGCCGATAAGGTTAGGGAAAAACTGACTGCATTGGGCCTGAATCTGGTTTCTGACAGCGACAATGAGCTTGCGTTCTCAGTTCCATCTTGGCGACATGATATCTCAATAGAAGAAGATCTTATAGAAGAGGTGCTGCGGCTTGTTGGCTATGAGAGCGCGCCCACAGTCCATCTGCCCTACGCGTTATCTGAAGACCTGGGCGGTACAATCGCCAAAGAAAAGAAGGTTATCAGCGTTAAAAGAACTTTGTGTGCGTGTGGCCTTGATGAGGTTGTAACCTATGCCTTCACATCGCGTGAGCAAAACGACCTGTTTTGCACAGAATCAGACCATATCGTAGAACTGGCCAATCCAATCAGCGCCGATTTATCGGTGATGCGTTGCTCTATGCTGGCGAACCTTATATCTGCCTGCCTGAAAAATAAAAATACCGGCAAAGACAACATAGCCTTGTTTGAGGTTGGGGCTGTATACAAATCTTTGGAAAGCCAGGTATTAATGGCAGGCGGATGTATGCTTGATTGCGCGCCAATTCCTCATTGGTCAGGCAATCTGGAACACGATGTGTTTACGCTTAAGTCCTGCATCGCCGCTGTAATCAAGTCTGTATGCGGAATTCGCGAAAACATTTGTGTTTCTTCTGACGCGGCCTCTTGGTACCACCCTGGGCGCAGTGGGAAAATCAACGTTAGTAAAGCCGATGTTGCCTGGTTTGGTGAAATTCATCCGCAGACGCTTAAGAAAATGGGCGTAAATGGATGCAAAGTCCTTGGATTTGAGATAGATCTAGACGCTCTGTTCGCGCTGAAAATCGACAGCCTCGGCGCTTTATCAAATAAACGCCTTCAATCAGCCGTAAGGGATTTCGCCTTTGTCTTAGATAAAACCGTCCCGGCGGGTGATATCCTAAGCGCGATAAAAGCCACCAGCCCCAATGTAATTAAGAAAATTGGCGTTTTCGATGTATATGAAGGCGATAAAGTTGGCGAAGGTAAGAAATCTTTGGCCATACGCGTCAGCCTAGAGCCAACCGACGCTACGTTCACTGACGAACAGCTTCAGGATATGTCGGCCAGGATTATCTCTGAAGTCAATAAGCACTTTGGCGGAGTCATAAGGCAGTAGGTGGATACTCGCTTTATCAGGAATTTTGCGATCATTGCCCATATAGATCACGGTAAGTCTACGCTGGCCGATCGACTGATCCAGTACTGCGGCGGGATTTCTGAACGAGAGTTTCATGATCAATTGCTCGACTCGATGGATATAGAGCGAGAGCGCGGCATCACCATTAAGGCCCAAACCGTCAGGCTTATCTACAAAGCTGATGACGGTAATGAATATCAGCTCAATCTGATGGATACGCCTGGGCATGTGGATTTTGCTTATGAGGTAAGCCGGTCGCTGGCCGCTTGCGAGGGGTCGCTGTTGGTTGTCGACTCAACCCAGGGGGTCGAAGCGCAGACTCTGGCCAATGCCTACCACGCCATTGGCAACGATCATGAGGTAATTACCGTCCTGAACAAGATTGATCTTCCAGCTTCGGACTGCGAACGAGTAGCCGAGCAAATAGAAGAAGTGATCGGGATCGAAGCGCATGATGCCATAAGGGTCTCAGCCAAAACAGGGGAAGGCATAAAAGGCGTCCTAGAGGCGCTGATAAGAAAGCTACCTGCGCCGAAGGGTGAGGCAACCGCGCCATTGAAGGCGCTTTTGGTCGACAGTTGGTACGATCAGTATATAGGCGTTGTTACCCTCGTTCGCGTAATGGACGGAACATTACAAGCCGGAATGAAAATCAAAATGATGTCTAACGGCAGCGTATATACAATAGAAGAGGTCGGTGTCTTCACCCCAAAGCCCAATAAACTTAGCTTATTAGGACCGGGGGAAATAGGGTATATCTCGTCCGGTATAAGGCACGTATCCGACTGTAATGTCGGCGATACAATAACGACCGAATTAAAACCGGCAGAAACGCCATTGCCAGGATTTAAACCCGTTACTCCAGTGGTCTTTTGTAGCATGTTCCCGACGGAAGCCTCTGATTTTCCACGCCTGCGAGAAAGCCTGGAAAAGCTTCACCTTAACGACGCCAGTTTTTCGTTTGAAACAGAGTCTTCTGCCGCACTTGGTTTTGGGTTCAGATGCGGCTTTCTGGGCCTGTTGCATCTAGAGGTAATAAAAGAGCGTCTGGAAAGAGAATACGACCTTGACATCGTGACCACCGCGCCAAGCGTTATTTACAGAATTGTTCTTACTAATGGCAAAGAAGTAACCTTGCACAATCCGGCCGATATGCCAGACCTTGTTAAGGTGCAACAGATTGAAGAGCCTTGGATTAAGGCCACAATTATCGTACCTGACGAGTATTTAGGCGCAGTGCTAAGCCTATGTGAAGAGCGCCGAGGAGTTCAGCGAGACCTTACTTATGTTGGCGCTCGGGCTATGGCCGTGTATGAACTGCCACTAAATGAGACAGTCTTTGACTTCTATGATCGGCTTAAGTCTATCAGCCGTGGATATGCCAGCTTTGATTACGAAATCTATGATTACAGGCCAGGCGATTTGGTACGCCTGAACATACTTATAAATGGCGAGTTAGTCGACGCTTTGGCCTCAATTGTGCATAAAACAAAAGCCGAGCTGCGAGGGCGCGCGCTGTGTGAACGGCTGAGAGAGCTTATTCCCAGGCATTTGTTCAAAATCCCGATTCAAGCGGCAATAGGCGCTAAGGTAATCGCACGGGAAACTATTTCCGCTTTACGTAAGGACGTCACAGCTAAATGCTATGGTGGAGATATCACCAGAAAGCGCAAACTGCTGGAAAAGCAGAAAGAAGGCAAGAAAAGGATGCGTGAGATTGGGCGAGTTACTATACCGCAAAGCGCCTTTATGGCCGTGCTGAAAATAGATAATTAAGGCGGTTTTGGCTTTGGCGCAATCTGACCATTGGCTGGATTTTATGATACACTGGCCGCATTCTGGTCATAGAATTGAGCACAAAAATGTCGATTGATTTTGATAAAACCAAGGCAGACAGCGCTTGCATCCCTATGCGCACAGTGGGGCCAATCAAAATTATAGACTCAACCGCCTCTACATTTGAATCGTATGTGCCAATGGCAACGTTTGAAGCGCCGCTTTGGTATTCGTCACAACGAGGGAGCAAGGCCTGTAACCTGGCGGGAGGTATCCGCACCGTTTTGATCAGCGATTTTATGACCAGGTCAGTAGTCGTTGAAGTCGACCAAATATCAGATCTGCTTAAACTAAAAGATTCGCTTTTAGGCCAATATTCTTTGCTTGAGCAGCTTGTTGCCGCAACTGGGCGGTTTGTGTCCCTTAAAGGGATAGATTTTCGTTTTATAGGTCGACTGGCTTATATTCGGATATCCATGACAACAGCAGGCGCCTCTGGTCATAACATGACCACTATAGCGGCTGAGGCTGTTTTAGATTGGGTGATAAAAAACCACAAATACGCCAAGTATGTATCTATATCTGGCAACTACTGCACTGACAAAAAGGCATCGGCCGTAAACAGCATACTTGGCAGAGGTAAATATGTAGTGGCCGAAGCATGTATTTCTGCCAGTATCTGCCGAGATGTGCTTAAAACCTCACCTCAAGCGATAGTTGACTTGAATAACAAGAAAAACCTTATCGGAAGCATAGCTGCCGGCAGTCTGGCAAGCGCGAATGCGCACTATGCCAACATGCTTCTTGCGATATATCTTGCAACGGGTCAAGACGCTGCCAACATAGTCGAAGGATCGCAGGGGATTACTTGCGCATCCTTGGACACAGCTGGTGACGGCTTAGTATTCTCGGTTACTTTGCCAAATTTGATAGTGGGCGTTGTCGGTAACGGCAAGCACATTCCCTTTGTAGAAAAGAACCTCGATATTATGGGATGCCTTCATAAGGAAGGGGATGAGCTTGGCGCTAAATCACGACGTTTGGCTGAGATAATCGCGGCGGCGGTCCTGTGCGGAGAGCTGTCATTAATGGCTGCGCAAACCAATCCTGGTGAGCTAACCAAAAGCCATATAAGAATAGAAAGAAACGCCAAACTCTATGGAAACTGCGGATATGAAAATAGGGATTGATTCAATTGGCTTTCAGACAGCTGAATATGTTTTTCAGCTTAGCGAATTGGCCAAGCGGCATAAAATCGACCCAGCCAAGTACGAACATGGCCTGATGCAAAAGCAGATTTCGGTTGCCCCGCCGGACGAGGACGTTGTCACCCTTGGCTATGGTGCAGCCAAACAGGCACTATGTAGCCGTGATGATATTGAAAGCATAAGGCTGTTAATTTTCGCAACTGAGACAGGCGTGGATCAGTCAAAGTCTGCCGGTATATACTTGCATCGGTTTTTGAAACTCAACCCTGATTGCCGAGTGTTTGAACTTAAACAAGCGTGCTATGCAAGTTCAGCGGCTTTGCAGCTTAGCGTATCGATGATTGGATCAGATCCAAAGCTGAAAGCACTAGTCATAGCTTCCGACATTGCCAAGTACGGCTCTGGTACTCCGGGTGAGCCTACCCAAGGCTGCGGCAGCGTAGCTATGATTGTATCTGCCAATCCCAGAATAATGGAAATCGAGCCATATTCCGGCGTTTGGAGCGCAGATGAAGATGATTTTTGGCGACCATGCTATTCAGAGGTAGCGTTTGTTGACGGAAAGCGTTCAATACAGCTGTACCTTAGCCACCTGGGCAATGCTTGGAATAATTATAAAAGGCAATCAGGGTTGAGCTTTACCGATATAGATCATGTTTGTTACCACACGCCGTTTTCTAAGATGGCGATTAAGGCTCATAATGAGCTGGCCAGATTAAACGAAGTTGACTGCAATGAAAAAGTTAACAGCACCCTGCGCTATACCCCATATATAGGCAATTGTTACACCGCGGCGCTTTACGTTTGTTTGCTGTCAATGTTGGGTAGCCCTGACAGAGACGCTTCTGGCAAACGAGTGGGCATGTTTGCTTATGGATCTGGCAGTGTAGGTGAATTTTTCTCAGGAATCGTGCAAAATGGGTATAAGCAATATATAGAACCGCTATCAAAATCGATTCAGAAAGCACTGGCCTCTAGGACGGTAATAAATTTCGATAAGTTCCGTGAGTTTTATGATTTTTGGAACGATTACCGTGGCGCGGATATTCTAACGCCGGCTTACAGCAAAGGTGGATTGAGGTTAAAAGGCATAACTGAGCACAGGCGTATCTATGAGTTTAAGGACAGTTAACCATTTATTGGTTGAAAGTTGGTATAGATTTGCTTTAAAAATGTCAAAGTAAGCTGGTGGGATTGGTTGTATGAATAGTGCTGGCAAGCTCAGAAGTTATATCGTCTGTGGAGTATGCCTTTTGGGGATACTGCTGGCGGCCCCGAATATACTGCCCGTTTCTTTCCTAAACAAACTTCCTTCCTGGTTCCCTAAAGACATTATTTATTTAGGCCTAGACCTCAGCGGAGGATCGCATTTGCTTATGGAGGTTGACATCGACTATGCGGATCAAGAGCGACTGTCCCAAGTAGCGCAAGAAATTCGCCAGACGCTCAGGAAAAGTGGCGTAGGGTTTTCTGACCTGCCTCATACTGTAAAGCTGGGGGATAAAGTCTTAAAGTTCCGACTTAATGACCCGACTCAGGCTGCGCAGGCTCACAGCGTATTGTCGAGTGTGGATCATGACTCCTCTGTATCAATTAATGGGGAAAATGTGGAAATAACCCATACAGATGCGTCTAAGCAAGTCATGTACCGTGAGATTGTTGATAAATCTATCGAGATTATAAGGCGGCGTATTGATGCTTCTGGCACGCGAGAGCCAGTTATAACCAGGCAAGGCGCTGATCGCATTTTGGTTCAAATTCCCGGCGTTCAGGATCCTGCAAGGGTAAAGGCTTTAATCGGTCGTACTGCTAAACTTACCTTCAGGTTGGTTGAGGCTTCGGCGCCAGAGCTGTCATCTCGTCCAACTACCTCAGCGATTGGCACGGGGTATCAGTATCTGCCTCATGCAGATGGCAGTGGATATATCGCCATTAAAAATCAAGCCATGGTTGGCGGAGATATGCTTACTGATGCTCGCCAGGAATATGACGAATTCAACAGATCGCAAGTTAGCTTTAAGTTCAACAACATAGGGGCCAAACGCTTTGCCAAAGTCACAAGGGAAAACGTTGGTAAGCGCTTTGCCATTGTGCTGGACGGCAAGGTCATAAGCGCCCCAGTGATACAAGAGGCCATTACCGGAGGGTCTGGGCGCATCACCAGCAGCCACTTTAGCGCGCAAGAAGCAAGCGATTTGGCGTTGTTACTACGTGCTGGCGCGTTACCAGCTCCGCTAAAGGCGGTGGAAGAACGCACTGTCGGGCCAGGGTTGGGGGCGGACTCGATAAAAGCGGGGACTGTGGCCACTATTATTGCAATCGTGTTCGTAGCTCTGTTTATGATACTGGTGTACGGCTGGTTTGGCGTTATCGCAAGCATAGCGGTTGTATTCAATATAGTGCTGCTTATTGCGGCCTTGTCTTGCTTGCAAGCAACGCTTACTTTACCGGGTATAGCTGGCATAGCGCTGACGGTCGGTATGGCTGTTGACGCTAATGTTTTAATAAACGAGCGAATACGCGAAGAACTTAGGAGTGGCGCCAAGCCTCGCCAGGCGGTAGACGCTGGCTATCAGCGAGCATTTTCATCTATCCTAGACTCTAACTTAACAACACTGTTCGGAACCGCTTGCCTTTACGTATTCGGATCTGGTTCTATACGAGGGTTTGCGGTTACACTGTCGCTTGGTATTCTGGCGTCGATGTTTACGGCAATTACGCTAACAAGGCTTATTGTTGATCATTGGTATTTGAAGGGCAGCAGACAGCAAAATATAGCCTTTTAACTAGGCCTTTGCGCACAAGGGAGACAAAGAATTGAACTTAATTTTAATACCGCATGACACTAAGATTGGTTTTATTAAAAGCAGGTTTATAACCTTTGCCATTTTCGGACTGTTAGCGTTGGTGTCCGTTTTGTCGCTTACTATACGCGGCGTCAATTATGGCATCGACTTTAAGGGCGGGTATTTGCTTGAAGTAAGATCACACGAAAAGCCGGACATCGGGGCGATGCGAGAAAATCTTTCTAAGTTAGATTTTGGCAGCGTAACCCTGCAAGGACTAGGATCCGGCAATGATGTGCTTATACGCATAAGCGATACTGGGCTGTCGTCACCTAAAGACCGGGAAGCTATGCTTGGAAAGATAAAATCTGCCCTTGGTGACATAGAGTACCGCCGGGTAGAGTCAGTTGGCCCTCAGATAGGCCAAGAGCTGGTTACTGATGGTATCTACGCGGGCATAGTCTCTTTGCTTCTTATATTGATTTACATCTGGTTTAGGTTTGAGTGGCAGTTTGCAGTTTGTGGCATTTTAAGCTTGCTAAACGACGGTCTGGCTACACTTGGGTTTTATGGTATATTTCACTCGTTTGAGTTTAATACAAACGCGCTGATAGCCATACTTACCGTCATGGGATACTCGATAAACGACGCTGTCGTCATATTCGACCGTATACGTGAGAACATGCGCAAGCTGAATAATAAAAATCTTACCGAAATAATCGACAAAAGCATTAACGAGACGCTATCTCGTACTATCCTGACGTCTGCCACTACTGTGCTGGCTTTACTTATCTTGTATTTATTCGGCGGAGAAGTAATTGCCTCATTCAGTATGCCGATTTTGTTTGGCATCGTTGTTGGAACATTTTCCTCCATATGCTTGGCTGCCCCGATGCTTATATATACCGGGGCTGAGAAAGTCATAAAATCCGGCGAGACCGCGGGCACATTTAATTAGCCCGAATGCCTAAGCTCAGCAATATAAAGCGCATCAACAAACCTGTACGTCTGTGCGATTTGGCTTACAGCATTTGCCAGCCAATAATGAAAAAGAAAGGGCTGATGTTTTCTGATCTTTATATCTATTGGAAAGAGATCGTTGGCGAGTGCTTAAGCGAGTTTACCTGGCCAGAAAAACTAGCTAACGAGAACGGGTTGGTTTTGTATATTAAAGCCAAAAGCACTAAGCTGATCGAAGCGCAATACAGTTCATCAATCCTACTAGACAAAATCAACTCATTCCTTGGCGACAGCAGAATATCACAAATCAAAATATGCAGAAGCAATGATCTTTAGGGGGGGGGATAAAGCTTTAGCTATCAATTATGCGATATCGATCTTTTAAATTGGGTTAATGTGGAAATTGAAAGTTTGTAATTCTATATCCATAAGCATTCAAGCGAATTAAGTAAGAAGTTTAGCAACGCGTCATTGAAGTACGTCCCCCCCCCAAGACCAAGATAGCGTAGAGGGGGCGGTTTTGTTCGGCTTTACTTCAATTACTAATATGTGATTGTTACATCAGTTGGCTGGTTGATTATTTCAACCAATTCCTGACGACTTGCGTGAAGCTTGCATGTTGAAGTACCAGTGCACCCAGTTAAAATAAGCGTCGTCAGGTTAGTAAGCTTTGTCATATCCAAAGTGCCGGATAATGCAGAGCCGCTGAGGTTAACTGTAGTGATACCAGTGTTGGTTAAATTAATCCCATTCCAAGTGCCTGCACTGACGGTGCAATTCTCTAACGTGATTCCCGCCAAACTCGTGCAGCCAGAGAAATTTATGGTTCCGCCTATTGTTTGAAGAGCAGAGAAAACAGCTATCCCATTCAGTCCTGTACAGCCCTGGAAGTTTATAGTTCCGTTTAAGTTCGTAAGCGCTGAGAATGAAGGCGCGCCGGTTAACCCTGTAAGTCCGCTGAAGTCGATAGAAAAGCCCCAATTACCATTCATGGTGGTTAGTTTAGGAAAAACTGGTGCTTGCCCAACCATTTTAGTACAACCAGTGAAGTCTATATAGTTATTACTATAACCCCCAGTTGCATTCTGCAATTCTGGGAAAGTCGGCGCTTCAGTTAACCCTGTACAGCCCCGGAAGTCTATGACTCCGCTTATTAAATTTGCAAAAACAGGGAAAGTTGGAGTGCCGGTCAACCCAGTACAGCCTTGAAAAGTGATGATCCTGCAACTCGTAAGAGCAGTGAATTCCGGAGCAGGGCCATTGAGACCTGTGCAATCTTGGAAGTTGACGGTTCCGCCAGTTTTAAGTCTTGTAAAATTCGGCACTGATGCACTGGTACTTCAACATGTAAGCTTCACACAAGTCGTCAGGAATTGGTTAACATAATCGGTAAGCCAGCCGATGTAACAATTACTTATTAGTAGGTAAAATCGAACAAGGCTGCTCTCTGTAATATCCTAATATCAGAGAGCGTCAGCGCCTAATTTCTTAAACAAGGCATACGTGTGTGCTTTAGATATACAACGGCAGTGTGTATAACTAATTCAATCGAATTAATAAGTTGGAAGATACGTGACTTTAGCTGGGCTTTCGAACTTAAAACGCTTTATTGAGCAAGCACCAAGATGTCCAGGTGTTTATAAGATGATCTCGCAAGAAAATGAGATCATTTATATAGGCAAGGCTAAAAACATTAGAAACCGCATCAAGAGCTATTACCAATTTGATGCTTTGCCAAAGCGGCTTCAATTAATGGTCTCGATGATAGAAAAAGTCAAGTTCGAGACAACCGCAAATGAACTTGAAGCGCTGTTCTTAGAAGCAAGCCTTATAACCAAGCACGTCCCCAGATTCAACGTTCTGCTGAAAACCCCCAAAAACTATAACTACATCGCGGTTACCAAGCATAAATATCCGCGTATTGCTAAATTCAGAGAAAGCGAGAGCGGGCAAGATTCTCGGAGATTTGGGCCGTACTATTCCGGCAGAGAAGCCGCCATGGTACTGGATTTCTTGACTTCGGCGTTTAAGGTCAGAACATGTACCGACAGGGCGTTTTCTTTAAGAACCAGGCCTTGCCTGAAATACCATATCAAGCGTTGCTCAGCGCCTTGTTGCAGCCGGATATCAGAGGCTGAATACGCCGAAAACGTCCGCAGCATCGTTAAATTCCTAGGCGGCCAGAGTTTTAGCCTGAGATCAGAGCTGAGCGCCAAGATGCTTATGGCAAGCAATAATTTCAGGTTTGAAGAAGCCGCGGTTTACAGAGACCAAATAAGACTTTTAACCAAAATTCAGACCGTCCAGAACATCTGCATAAACATAAATGTGTCGTTAGATGTGCTGGGGTTGGCGCTTTCTGCGGTTGGTTGCTGCGTTCAGGTTAACGCCTATCGCCACGGGGAGCTTAGCCACAACGAAGCATACTTTATAAATATCTCGGAAAACGATCTAACCAAGCAGTACTCGCCCGCATTCATATTGGCCGAGTTTATTAAGCAATACTATCAATCGTGCGAAGCGCCAGATTTAATCCTGACCTCGCATGAGCCGCAAGATCTGCTTTTGCTAAAGCAATTCGTTGGCCAAAGGGCCGGGCGTTTAGTTAAAATACAAACCCCAAAACTTGGCAGTAAGCGCAGTATTGTCATGGCCGCGGTTATCAAAGCTCAGGACAGTCTGTCCAACAAAAAGCCAGATCTTAAAGACGACGCGGCGATTGCCGATCTGTTGAGTCAAATGTTGGGTATATCGGACCTTAACCGCATAGAAATATACGACAACAGTCATATCCAAGGGACTTTTGCCTATGGGGCTATGGTCATTTATGAGATTGGTAAAGGATTCAATAAAAGCTCATACAGATTATTCAAAATGCAGGAAAAGCGCGGGGATGACTGCGCCATGATGGGCGATATGTTGATGCGCAGGTTTTCAGGCTCGTTGAAAGAAGAAATGCCGAGTTTGATTATCTTAGACGGGGGGAAAGGCCAGCTTAGCGCTGTGCAAACAAGGCTTAAAGAAAGCTGTAGTGACGTTAAGATGATATCGATCGCCAAAGGTATAAAGCGTAATGCTGGGGACGAGACGATATATTACGAAGGCCGCGCGCTTGAGGTCAGCAAAAACTCACCGCTTATGTACTTCTTACAGCGGCTGCGAGACGAGGCGCATAGGTTCGCAATCTCCTCACACAGAAAAGCTCGAGGGCGTAATGCCCATAAATCTGTGCTGGACGACGTCCCCGGCATAGGCAGTAAGCGTCATCGCGACTTACTTGCCTATTTTGGTTCGGTCGAGAATATACTGGCGGCCAGCGCCGCTGATCTGTCAAAAGTTGGCGGTATAGGTAAGGAGCTGGCGGAAAATATCTTTAAATACCTTCGCAAAGCTGATAAAGATTAGCTGCGGTTACAAACATATAATTTTGATCCCCAACGCTTTAACATTATTTCGCATTCTGTCGATACCGGCTATAGTCGTTTGCCTTTATGTACGCGGCAGTTTTGCAAGCTGGTGCGCCGCGATCCTGTTTATGCTGTCTTGCTTGACAGATTTCTTGGACGGCTTTATCGCCAGGCGTTGGGGGCAAGTGTCAAGGCTCGGTAAGCTTTTGGACCCGATTGCCGATAAGTTGCTAGTCGTCTCAACCATTCTTATGCTAGTAGAGATCGGCAAAATACACGGCCTTGAGCTGATCCCCGCGATAATAGTAGTTATGCGAGAGATATTGATCTCTGGCGTAAGAGAATACTTAGCTACGGTCGATAAAGAGCTTCCTGTAAGCAAGCTGTCCAAATGCAAAACACTTGTGCAAATGGTCTCTATGACTCTGCTTATATTGGCGGACGTTCCACTGGGCAGCTGTGTTCATGAGATACATCAGCTTGGAATCATAAGCCTGTGGTGTGCTGCGCTTATAACGGCAGTAAGCGGAGTTGGTCATTTAACGGCTGGCTTATCTTGTATCTTTTCAGAAAAATCTAAATAACAATAGGGCGCTGTCATGAAAAACATTAAATCCTGGGTTACATGGAGTATTGCTAACGTATTCTATCTATACGAGGTAGTGCTGCGCGTTTCGCCTAGCGTCATGACCGACGACCTGATGTATCACTATGGCATTACAACCAGCATCCTTGGCATGATGGTGTCTTGCTTTTACTATTCGTACGTTACTCTGCAAGTTCCATGTGGCCTTATACTTGACAAACTTGGGCCAAAGAATCTGATAGGGTCGTCAATAATTTTGTCCGTTTTGGGGTCGGTTATGTTTGTTTGGACTGACAGTGTGTTTACCGCTCAGTGTGGTCGTTTTTTGGTAGGCGCCGGGGCGTCTTGCGCGTTTATATCCAGCATGCAAATCGCGTCTACTGTCTTTCCGATTAAGCATTTCCCCATATTTGCGGGAATAACAAACATGATGGGCACGTTTGGGGCTCTGTGCAGCGGTTTTCCAACTGCTAAGCTGGTGAACGCCATTGGATGGAGAGAGGCAATATTGTTTCTTTCGATTATAGGGGCGATCTTGGCCGTGTTGGCATTCGCACTGCTACCTAAGGCGATAAGGATACCAGAGAATACTGGCATACAGAAATCTTTCGGGTCTATCTTTAAAAAGATCATAAAGAATAAGCAGATCATTCTATCAGGCATGGTCGGAGGGTTCATGTATCTTCCGGTCTCGGTATTTTCCGAGCTTTGGGCCGTACCGTTTTTTATAGCCAAGCACCAAGTTAACAATGAGCTGGCTTCTTTTGCGACTTCGGCACTTTTTATAGGGTTTGCCATCGGCAGCATTCCGGTAGCCATTATTGCCAGGAAGTTTGGCGGTTATATGAAAACCATCCGTTTTTCAGCCATTTGCACCGCGGTTCTGTTCATCGCATTAATGTACTCGCAAAATTTATATACCTCCTTTGCAATAGTATTCTTAATAGGTGTATTTACAGCTGCGGAGGTTCTGGTTTTCACGTGTGCGAAGAACAATGCGTCTGTGCGGCATTCTGGGACTGCAATTGCGCTGGCCAATGCGCTGGTAATGCTGGCTGGATCGATTTTTCAGCCGGTGTTCGGCGTGCTGTTAGATTTGTTCTGGACAGGCGGCCTGTCCACATCGGGCGTAAGGCTGTATGACATATCCTGTTACCACAAAGCTATTTTAACGCTGCCGATTTGTTTGGTCATATCATTCGTCATGTCGGTCTTTATTAAAGAAACCATAAATCAAGAGCACATAAGCTGAGTATGTTGTTATATCGGCATTAATAAAGCGCCTTAGCGATCTTGTGAAAGATGCTTGCATGATTAATTTGTATATAATAGAATCAGCTTCGTAGGATCGGCCTGGCGGCAACAGCGGGAAGCCCAACGCTCCATCCCATTCCGAACTGGAAAGCGAAAGTTCCCAGCGGCGATGATACTGTGCCTTAAGGTACGGGAAAGTAGTTCACTGCCAGGCCTTAATCCTCGTGTCTTTTGTCTACTTTCGGCGGTTTTTTCCATAATAACGAGCTGGTGTTAACCTTTATAGCCGTCAATCTAAGTGCTTAATGTTTAGTACAAAAGCCTTGCGAAACCTTTTGTCATTCTTTTTCAAAAAAAACTTGACAAATTACATTACTGTTATCATATTATGTAATAGTGCTTTTAATTATGGGGGAAAAAATGAGCAAAAAATTATTAATAAACGCTGCGGCCATAGCCTTCAGCTGCTTTAGCGACTCAACAGTAGATGCAATGTTCCGGCGTCCTGAAGGACGTGTGGCAACGAAGGCGGCAGATGATCCGCGTACTCAGGATCAATCTGATGGGGAAACAGAAGCTGAAGCGCTTCCACAAGTTCGTATTGATGCAGACCCAAAAGATACGAGAGTCGTCATTCGTATAAATGGTTTTTTTAACAGCGAAATTAAGCGATTGGCAAGCGATCCAAATCGGTTGCATCAAGTCCAACAAAGGCAAGCAGAATGGCAGCAATCTAAACAAAGCGTATTACAACCATTTCCCATTTTTCCGAGCTTTGAGCTTATTGATTATTTGAGCAAAAATTGTCCGTTTTTTGGAGATAATCCATCGGATACGATAATCCTGATTCAATAGCAATAGCTTTTGCATCATTTACCGGTCATTTCCCTCCTGAAAGCTATATGGATTCGCCATGGAATCCTGGTGAATATGGGGCGGAACTTTATGCTAAATTGGTGCAAGAGCCGACTCTTCTTATACAGGCTTTTTATCTTTTAAACCCAGAACATCGAAAAAACTTTGTTGATATCTTTCGGTCGCTCGTTGAAGGAAAGTGTCCGATAATGTTATCTGGCGTAACGCCAATAGGTGATGCTATTTGCGAAATAATTAAAAGCAAACGTAGTGATTTTTTGCATTATGCATATGAAAGACTGTTGGAAAGCATATTCGAGTATCGCGGTGATGATCCACAATCTATAAAATATGCAGCTTATATAGCTCCTAGATGTGGGCACCTTCCTGTTATAAGGATGATACAAAGCGCAGAGACTAGAGAGGCTTTAAAGTCGAAGGGAGGGAATGGTGGTATTAGTTTGTTTGAAATAAATGCCTCTTTAGGGTCGGGGGGTGCCTCGCTAAATCATTGGCGGACCTTTTTAAAAGGTATAGCTACTGGGCATCCTTCCCTGATAGATGCTGATGTAATAACATTTTTACAAGATCGCCCTCTGATGAAAAAAAATTTCACAAGAGTAGACTTAAGCTTAAAAGACGCCTTAGAAGAATTGTTCTTTGATTTGTATGTTGACGGGGTTCGTTCAGTTAATGCATATCAGCTTGCTGGTATTGGCGAAGACCTAAATTGTTTGGAGACAGTGCTTGCTGCCGACGCTAATTTGCAGATATCATGGGGTTTTGAATTTACACCATTTCGTGCAGGCCCAGAAGTAGAGGCGCTTAAAAAAACAAGCGACGTGCTATTTGCTGATCCTATAATAATCCCAAATTAGCAGATAGCTGATAATTCGATAATTACAAGTATCAGTCTTTTGAAAAATAACAAAATCTGACCCGGCGCAGTTAAGCGGCGCTTTTTCACATCAAATACCAAAAATCAAGAGGCGTTGTCTTGTAAGACACGCCTCTTTCTTTAATTCATTCCCCGCCCCATACAATTCCAATGTTTGATTTTCAGTACAAAAATTCTATGAAACCTTTTGTCATTCTTTTTCAAAAAAAACTTGACAAATTACATTATTGTTACCATATTATGTAATAGCGCTTTTAATTATGGAGAAATAAGATGAATAAGAAATTGTTGTTAATAAACGCTGCGGCTGTAGCCTTTGGCTGCTTTAGCAGCTCAACAGTAGATGCAATGCGTCCGCGTCCTGGGGAACAAGCGGCGCCAGGTACATTAGTGCGTATCAACGAAAATCGAGAATATGCACGTATTGTTCTTTGTTTAGATGGGTATTTTGCTACCGTGAAGAAAAAGAGGAGTATTAGATTAAAAAACGAATGGCAGCAGTTTAAGCAAAGTGTATTACATCCGTTTGCGCCTCTTCCAAGTGTTGAGCTTATTGATTATTTGAGCAAAAATTGTCCATTATTTAAAGGTAAGCAAAAGAGAGATTGTGTAGATTTCTTTGTGGACTTACTTGAGCCTTCTGTACGAGCCGGCTTCGAGGCATTCGGATATGATAATCCAGACTCCACAGCAATAACTTTCGCGTTATTAACCGGCCATTTCCCTCCCAAAAGTTACATGGATTCGCCGTTGGATGACAGCTCAACCCCAATGCTTTATGCATTGATGCGTGAACCAACTCTTCTTATTAAGGCTTTTTATCTTCTAGAATCAAGATATCAACAAGAGCTTACTGGTATATTTAAGGGATTTATTAAAGGAGAGTGCGTGCCAGTTTATATCTCGCTGGAAGCCACTGTTTGCGCGGCAGTTGGAATTAAGGATCGTCTATTTTTGACCAGCGTGTGTGAGAAAATTTTAGAAAGTGTATTAAAGGATCGTGGTGATAGCCTACAATCTATAGAATATACAATGACTATATCTCATATATGTCGTCGGGTTCCTGTCGTTAAGCTAATACATAGTACAAAAGCTTTAACGTCACGTGAATTATGCGCTATAAATGTCAATTTAGGACAAAATGATGAAGACTTACTTAAGCAATATCATATATTTTTAGAACAGATAGCTTTTGCGCGCCCTATTTCACCATGCGATCCCCTAATAGCATACGTGGATGAGCACAAGCTGATCAAAGATCGTTCAGCAGAAGAGGCCTTTTATGCTTCGTATATTGATGGGGTTCGTTCAGTCCATGCGCGTCGATCTGGTGATATCAGCCAACAATTAAGTGATTTTGAGATTGTACTTATGGCTGACGCAGATACGCCCAGAATATCATGGGATTTTCAATTTGTGCCATTTCGTGCAGGTCCTGCAGAGGAATTTAAAAAAAAAATAGCACAGTCTGACCCGGCGCAGTTGAATGGCGCTTTTTCACATCAAATACCAAAAACCAAAAGGCGTTGGCTTGCAAGCCGCGCCCTTCCTTTAATTCTTTCCCCATTCCATACAATTCCAATGTTTGATTTTCAGTACAAAAGCCTTGCGAAACCTTTTGTCATTCTTTTTCAAAAAAGACTTGACAAATTATATTACTATTACTATAGTGTGTGACAGTGTTTTTAATTATAAGGAAATAAAATGAATAAGAAATTGTTATTAATAAACGCCGCAACTGTTGCCTTTAGTTGCTTTAGCGGCTTAACAGCAGATGCGACGCACCCGAATCCTGAGGGAGATTTAGCAAAAGGAGCACCATCTTTACAACACTCAAATGATGCATTAGCTGTCTTTAAAGTAACTCAATTTTTCGACAGCGCGCTTAAAGACTCTAAGCAGGGCCAGGGATGCGTTAGAAAATATCAAGCGGAATGGCAGCAAGTTTTAAGCGATATATCAAATCGAGCCATTTTTTCTATAGATCCTGAATTTGTTGAATATTTAAGCCAGCATTGTCCGTTTCTTGCGGGGGAAGGGACAAAAAGAGCAAACGACGATATTGAAAAGGCAAACAGCGGCCTTGCGGCAATTGAAAGGGATCCTGTGTCGGTTTCCTATACGAAAAGAGATGCGCAGAGCAAACTGAAAAAAGCCAAACAAGCTTTGCCTTTGGAGCAGAAAAGAGACTGTTTAGCCTTTTTTGTGCGATTGAATATGCCTTTGGTTTTAGACAGATTTGGGACAATTGGGCATCATGCTTCGAATCCAGGAGAACTTACCTTTGCAGTGCTAACCGGGCATTTACCTTTAATGGATTGTTCAAAGCTTTCAACTTTTCCTGAGTTGTCAAGCAAGCCTACTCTTCTTATTGAAGCCTATTATCTGCTAGATCCTAATATGCAACAAGAGTTCAGCGCTCACCTGCTTTCAATAATGGGCATTGGTCACCCTAGAATTTCAATTCATGACCTAAGTAGGGCTCTAGACGCAGTAGCTTATCCTGCTGCTGTTCCTTTTGATTTTTTATCTTCACTAAAAAAAGAGCTAGCAACAGCGTTATTCCATCATCGCGGTGATGATCCGAAGTCGATAGATTATGAGCTTCATTTGTTTGATACAACTGGGTGTATATCTGCTGTTGAAATATTGCTAGGTCAAGGACTTTTGACAGTAAAGGATCTCTGCCGCTTGGGAACTTCGCTAAGCTCTTCAGCACACAAGAAAGAGTGGTATGCGATTCTGGAGGGTTTGGTGACAGGACATCCAATTATGGCCAGTGATGATTTGATAGCATACTTAGCAAAAAATAAAGTGCAGTTTGATGATTCAGGGCTTGATGTAGAGACGGCTCTATTTGATTTATTTCTAAGCGGCTTTCGCTCAGCTCTTGCATATGCGCGCGGCGGCAGAGCAGGTGTTACGGAGTTAAGTGCTGTGGACCTTTCGGCGTTATTTACTACTCACGGCTTAATCGATGATGTGCCGCCTGTAGATCAACTTCTAGCGCGATATTTTCAACCGCTACAATTAGAGTCAGAAGAGCCAGATTTTACACCACAGCGAAAGAAACAAGCGCTATTTACTGATTCTACGGTAATTGACTTACCAACTGTTGATGGTTCGGCGACTGGCTCTAAAAAATAACACAATCTGACTCGGCGCAGTTGAATGGCGCTTCTTCAGATCAAGTACTAAAAACCAAAAGGCGTTGGCCTGCAAGCCACGCCTTTTTTTACTAAAACATCTTGAGGTTTGTGTTTGGGTAAAGTTTAGTTAAAATGCCATAAACAATTTCATTGATTATGCTGTTTTTTTTCTTGCTTTGCGCCATAGGGATACTTGTCTGCAGCATATTCCATGACGCCTCTGTGGCGTTTTCAACGATTGAATGTGCATTAATTATACCAATGATTCTGATAGCGATTAGTTGGCGTAAAAATGCGTTAAAAAGATCACGTGGCAATGCCTCTATACCGATTAATCAAGGAGGCTTATCAGGCAATATTTTCGACGATGCGCCATTAGGCGTTATTGTGATTAATGACCTAAAGGTTACCGCATATAACAAAGCCAGCAAAAAGATTGCGGGGAGCGCTTTGGCTGTGGGGAAAAGCATACTGGCGATAATCGCCAAGGATAAACAAGAAGACTTTAAAACCGCCATTTACAGCGCAGCTGCAAATACTGTGGAGGCAGCCACTTTGGAATTGCCGCTATCCAGTAAGGAAAACGGCTTTGTTGTCGTGTATTTCCATAAGTTTCAAGCAAGCGGCGCTACAAGCGTTATTCTTTATGTTATAGACAGCACAGAGCGCAGGCAGCTGGAGCAAAAGGTTTCTCAATCGCAAAAGATGCAAGCTGTCGGCACGCTCGCTGGTGGTATTGCTCATGATTTTAACAATCTGCTGACGGCAATAATTGGCTATTGCGATTTGCTTTTGGCAAGGTTTTTGCCAAGCGATCAGTCTTTTAATGACATCATGCAGATAAAGCAAAACTCAAGCAGGGCTGCCAATCTTATCAAGCAGTTGTTGGCATTTTCACGCCAGCAAACGCTTCAGCCAACTACCATCGATGTCATAACTCAATTATCTGAATTAAGCATGCTTTTGAAGCGCCTTATCGGACCAAAGATTTCCTTGGCGCTGAACAGCGAAGCTAATTTCAACGGAGGCATTCAGATTGATAAAACCCAGTTCGAGCAGGTGGTAATAAATCTTGCGGTCAACGCTAGGGATGCTATGTCGGATGGGGGAACTTTGACTATTACGGTTAGAAATGCTGTTTTGGATAGTGCTGTTGACGGTACAGTTGAAGTGATCCCCGCCGGTCAGTACGTCCTGATAGAAGTAAAAGATACGGGCTTAGGTATACCTCGCGAGCATATTTCCCATATGTTTGAGCCGTTTTTTTCCACTAAAGCCAAAGGAGCTGGCACTGGCCTGGGTCTTTCAACGGTATATGGCATAGTAAAGCAAGCGGACGGCTTTATTTCCGTTAAAAGTCAGGTTAAGGAAGGCTCTGCTTTTTACCTATACTTCCCGTATCATCAGCTGTCGCAGGAGGCGGATTCAAGCCAAGCCGCATCTAATAAGAGCGTGTTTGACCTTACTGGTTTAGGTAAGATTCTGCTGATAGAGGATGAAGACGCGGTCAGGTTGTTTACATCAAGAGCCTTGCGAGATAAAGGGTATCAGGTGCTTGAAGCCTCAGATGGGGTCAAAGGCCTTGAGTTGCTTAAAGGTAATCCGTATGTGAGGTTAGTTATCAGCGATGTGATTATGCCAGTTATAGACGGCTTAGAATTCCTGAATCAGGTTAGGGGCGTTATGAAACTAAGCGTAGATATTCTGTTCATCTCAGGCTATGTAGAAGAGGCCTTTAGGACAAGATTAACGCACGAAAGCAAGGCCCATTTCTTGCAAAAACCCTTTGGTATTCAGGAATTAGCCGCCAAAGTGAAAAGCGTGTTGAGCTCACCCTCCAAATAAGCATAGAGTCATTGACAGGCCTGCAGATATATCTAAACTGAGCTGAGCTCGCTTAGTTCGATTAGGGTTTATGGGCTCAATGAAAAATCATTTCTACATCACGACGCCGATATACTATGTCAACGACGTGCCGCACATAGGGCATGCCTATACCTCGCTTGCCGCGGACGTAATTGCCAGGTTTAAAAGAATGGACGGCTTTCAGGTTAAGCTCCTGACCGGCACTGATGAGCATGGCCAAAAAATAGCCAGAGCCGCCGAGAAGCAAAAAATGCTTCCTCAAGCGTTTTGCGACAAAGTGTCACAGAACTTTCGCAATCTTACCAAAGCCCTCAATCTGAGTAACGATGACTTTATAAGAACAACTGAGCCAAGGCACATAACCTCGGCCCAAGCTATGTGGCAAAAGCTTGAGGAAAGCGGCAACATTTACAAAGGAACATACTCCGGCTGGTACAGCACGCGAGACGAAGCCTTTGTCAGCAACGACGAAGTGAAGGATGGTCTTGCCCCCTCTGGTGCCCCAGTGGAATGGATGGAGGAAGTTAGCTATTTTTTCAAGCTGTCCGCCTGGCAGGATAAACTTTTAGAGTTTTACAAAGCTAACCCAAACTTCATTGCACCAAAGTCGCGCCGAAATGAAATTATCAGTTTCGTGGAGTCTGAGCTGAAAGATCTGTCGATTTCTCGATGTTCAATCTCATGGGGAATTCCGATTCCTGGCGACAGTAAGCATGTGATGTATGTATGGATTGATGCGCTGGCCAACTATATTTCGGCGCTGGGATACCCTCAAATCAATGAAGAGTTTAGTGCATTTTGGTCGCAGTCGTTGCATTTGGTTGGAAAGGACATAATCAGGTTCCATGCAGTCTATTGGCCGGCTTTTCTTATGGCCGCAGGGCTTGATCCGCCTAAAAGGATATTTGCGCATGGGTGGTGGACCAATGATGGGCAGAAGATTTCCAAATCTCTTGGCAATGCGATCGATCCTTATGATCTAGTAAACAAATATGGCTTGGATCAGGTGCGATATTTCTTGATGCGGAACATGCCATTTGGCGAAGACGGCAATTTTTCCGACGCCTTGATCACAGGGCGCATTAATCACGATTTAGCCAATGACCTTGGTAATACGGTTCAGCGAGTACTTACCCTTGTAAGTAAGTTTTGCTCTGGCGGCACGTCCTATAACGAAGCTAATTTGACCCCTGACGACGAGGCCCTGGTACACGCGGGATATAAGCGTATCGACGAGATTCGTAATATAATGGATGAAATGGCGTTTGAGCAAGCGCTTAGGGCAATCTGGGGCTTCATATATGATACGAATAAATATATAGACATTCAGGCCCCTTGGGCATTGGCCAAAACTGATACTAAGCGACTGGAAACAGTTCTTGCGGTACTAACAGAGTCTGTATTTTTAACGGCGCTTTATATAAAGCCTTTTATGCCAGATACCGCCGATAAAATCTGTAATGCCCTTAACGTAGGCTCTGATTTGCGCTTATACAAAAGCATTAGCGTTATTAAAAGCTTCAGCGGGCCATTCGCTAAACCAGAAGCGCTGTTTCCCAGAGTACAAGACGTTACATCATAGAAACCATGACTAACCTTTACGAAAGAATAAGCTTGAAATTTCGTGCTTAAGGTTGTATAATAAGGGAACTTCTATAAACAATAATGGTGGATTTTGGTACAAGACTTTTACGAAAAAGAGCTGCTCTCTAAAGTTATTGCTATGCCGGCCAATACTAACCCAAGCGGGAACATATTTGGCGGCTGGATAATGTCGCTTATGGACATTGCGGCAGGAAGCCTGGCTGGACGTATAGCCAAAGGAACCGTAGTTACCAAGGCGGTCAAAGACCTAACCTTTGATCACCCAATATTAGTGGGGGACGAAGTATCGGTCTATGGCTCGGTTACGCGTATAGGAAAGACGTCAATTACGCTTGATGTAGAGGTCAGTATCCGTCACGCCTCAGATGAAGAGGTTCATCGGGCAGTCTATGGATCTTTTATCATGGTGGCAGTAGATGAAAAACGCAGGCCCAGGCAGATAACCGACAGCAAACTGAGGGGGCCTTATTGCTCTGTAGTAAACGGGTTTTCCCAACTCGTATACTCGTAAGACGTTAATCCAAAGATACGTTATGGCCGGCCGCATCGATCGCTCTTAGCGGTTTTTCATACACCCCTAAGCTGCCAGATTCTCGAAGAAGCTGTGTAGTTATTTTGCGTTCAGCTAGAACGTTAGGGTGAGGCCTTAGATCGATCAGCAGCTCTACCTTAGGCAGCATACTGGACAGCGTATCGTCTGATATATCTGAATCATGCGGAATAAGCAGCAGCTTGCCAGCATTCAGCAAAAAATAATCTCGGATTTGTTTTTCAATTTTGTTGCACCCAACGCTAAGCGCCCAGTGTTTTATTGTATTCCTGGCACGCATTTTGGTATTAACGACTATGGTATCGCCAGAGCGTATGGCAAAAGCCCGGCCGTCGCTGTTTATAAATAAGCATAGCTTAGGCGACATAGCATACAGTCCAAGCGATAAGATAATACCCAGTAAACCAACAATTCGCCATTTTCGTTGCCATATAATAAGCCATAGGAACGAAAGGGTAAAAATTGACAGAGTAGCTTTTGTTGGCGTTGGGCAAATGATTTGTGATCCGGGCAGATCTGATACAAAATTAGCGATGTTCGCTAACTGCGCAAGTGACCAATTAACAACGTAGAAGCCAACATTGGCTGCCGCTGGCCACCAACAAAATGCAAGCACAAACGTCAGGCCAGGAATAATGACAAACCCAACCAATGGAATGGCCAAAACATTCGAAGGTATGCTGTTCAACGTAAGCATGTTGAAGGAATTAACCGTAAACGGAATAACACTTAGGGATGCGGCTGTTGTCGAACAGACCGTCGACAGAATATAAATGCCCAATTTGGACGTTTGTTTTTCACGGGTGCGGTTAAAGAAGTTCTTGATAAACTTGGCCTCGTACGTTGCTATCAGCGTTGCGGTTGCTGCAAATGACATCTGAAAACCAGGCAGAAAAATTGATTCAGGCGCAAAAAGTACGATAAGGGCGGCAGCAATGGCCAGCGACCTCATTGACAGAGGTTTACGGTCTGCCAGTACACCAAAAATCACGATTAAATACGCGACCAGCGCCCTTGTGGCAGGGATTTTATTACCAGATATAAACAAATACGCCGTCGCTGCAATAAGCGAAATTACTGCAGCAATCTTTTTGGTATTATATCTAAGCGCGACGACCGGAATCATGGCAAAAATCCACCTGAAAACTGTAAATATCACGCCGCCAAAAATGCACATGTGAAGGCCAGATATCGCCAAAATGTGCACCATTCCAGCATTAGCAAAGCTGTTTCTTATGTTCTGGTTCACCAGCGGATCCCCAGTAATCAAAGCGCAGGCGATTGTGTACTGATCATGATCTAGGTGACGTTTGAAATAGGCGTTGATAGCCGATCTTATTTTGTAAATCAGCGCCGTCGGCCTGCTGGCTGAGTAAGATATTACTTTAGGCGGTAAGAATAGTACGCCGTTTGCGCTGATACCCCTGAGGACGGCAATCTGTCGGCTGTCAAAATCACCGTAATACTGCGGTTGCCGAAGGGGAAACAGCATAGCGTTAACCTTTGCCAGACTTTGTGGCAACAGCCTGTCGTCCTTAACCATCAGGTCACGAATACGTCCC
Organism: Holosporales bacterium; assembly: GCA_031263535.1. Classification (NCBI taxonomy): domain Bacteria; kingdom Pseudomonadati; phylum Pseudomonadota; class Alphaproteobacteria; order Holosporales; species Holosporales bacterium. The sequence goes on along the minus strand of JAISFO010000023.1, from coordinate 14,421 downwards.
TTAGCTGTTATCTTGATTTTGGAATGCAGCAGAGCAGCTGGCGCATCTTCATCGTCTGGTAATTCCTCTATCACGGCGGTTATTGCCGTACTGTTAGAGGAATGATCTATGCTGTTTATCCTGACTTTACATGACAGTGAAAGGGAATCATTAACCTCAAAAGCAAGGTGGTTACGCATTTCTGCTGCTAAAAAGCCAGCGATGGTTGCCGCTAAGATTACAAATGACTCAAGGTAAAGCCTTTTAATGATAAACAGGCATGTGACAGAAATTATTGCCGCCAAGCAATAAGGCGCTTTTTCCTGGCAAACGGCAATAATTACGCCGACTCCAACAAAAAGCGGCAGCCAGCAAAACCAGCGTCGCTTCTCTTCTATCAGATTGTTCCACAAGGCGTGATAAAGTGATAAGCTGCGCAACGTTGGGCTCGTATTAAAAAGTATCAAAGCGCTCAATGATATTGTCTGAGGGATTGTGTGTCCATCATTACCAGATTTGCGCCGTCTCCAACTGGTTTCTTGCACATCGGCGGTGCGCGCACAGCCCTGTTTAATTGGCTGTTTGCCAGGCATATGGGCGGTAAGTTCCTCTTGCGTATAGAGGATACCGACCGTGAGCGCTTTACCCAAGAGGCGGTTGACGCTATTTTTTCGGGGCTTGAGTGGCTTGGCCTGAACTGGGACGGCGAGGCAGTATTCCAGTTTGTGCGAGCGCCCAGGCACCGCGAAGTAGTTGATGAGATGTTAAAAAGCGGAAACGCTTATTATTGCTATTGCTCACAGGAAGAACTGGCCGCGATGAAAGATCAAGCCAAAGCTGCCGGCCTGGCGCCAAGATACAATGGATACTGGCGCGACCGTGACCCTAAACTGGCCCCGGCTGGCGTAAAGCCGGTTGTAAGGCTTAAAGCCCCAATTGCCGGAAAGACTGTTCTGAACGACTTGGTGCAGGGAACGGTTGTTACTGATAATGCCCAGCTTGACGACATGATACTACTGCGTAGCGACGGAACCCCAACCTATATGCTTTCTGTCGTTGTGGATGACCACGATATGGACGTTACGCATGTGATTCGGGGCGATGACCACCTGACCAACACATTCCGCCAGATCCAAATATACCAGGCTATGTCATGGCAGGCGCCGGAATTCGGCCATATACCGCTTATACACGGGCCGGATGGAGCAAAAATGTCCAAAAGGCATGGAGCTTTAGGAGTCGATGCCTATAAGGCTGTGGGCATGTTGCCGCAGGCTATGTGCAATTACCTGCTTCGCTTAGGCTGGGCGCATGGCGATGATGAAATTATCCCAGTCGAGCGAGCCGTTAAATGGTTCAATATCGAAGGGATAGGTAAATCCCCGGCTAGGTTCGATATAAATAAATTGCTAAGCCTGAATGCGCATTACCTAAGGCAAACCGCCAATGACCAACTAGCTGATAAAATTGCCGAATTCCTGCCTCAAGATGTATCCGGAAAATTGCAAGAGACTGATTATCGGCGGAGGATAACCTCAGGAATGGACGGCCTTAAGCAAAGGGCAAAGACGCTGATTGAGTTGGCGGAGGGGGCAAAATTCTATCTGCTTGATGCGCCTTTGCCGATGGATAGTGAGCTGAAATCACTGCTTAATAAAGCTGAAAATCAGGAAATCCTACAAAAGCTGGTTGAGCTGCTTGAGCCATTTGGCGAGTGGAATGAAAGTAGCCTTCATAACATGGTTAAAGAGTTTTCTGAAGGTCTGGGAATCGGGCTGGGGCATGTGGCTAAGCTAGTACGCGCAGCTTTGACCGGAAGCAACATATCGCCCAGTATATTTGAGATAATGCAAGCTTTTGGCAAACAGGAAACCCTAAATCGCCTTAAAACGAAGTATTAGTTAGCAAGGAAAGATTGCTATATTTTTTGATTTGTAACACTTTTAAGGAGTGTAAATGGAAACCACATTTTTTTTGGAGTGGAAATTCGCAGGCGATCAAGTTGCCAAAGGAATTTAGATTAAAGGGAACCGTTGCCGATATACGCCGGGAAGGACATAAAATAATAATTCAAGAAAAAGAAACGCTTACCTGGGATGAATTTTTTCTAAACATGCGTCATGTCCTGATTTTGAATTGAAGCGCTCGGATAATTGTGCTCCGCAAGAACGAGATTGGCTCAAATGAATTACATCCTCGATATTGATATTTGCCCATACATCATAAATGGGGAATAAAAAATATAGAAATTTTTGTAAAATCTTAGATTAGCGTTTCTGCGAAAGCGTATTTATGAGTCAGCTTGTTATTTTATTTCTGTCGACAATCATCCATGAAATCAGTCACGGATTTGTTGCATATCTTTTTGGCGACAAAACCGCTAAACTCGCAGGCAGGCTCAGCTTAAATCCCCTAAAGCACGTAGATCCCATCGGCAGCATCATTTTGCCGGCACTACTTAAGCTAAGCGGCGCAAGCTTCATCTTTGGTTACGCCAAACCTGTTCCAATCAATCCTGATCGCTTTTCTTCGTATAAAGTGGGGATGATTTGTGTTGCGCTTGCGGGACCGCTTAGCAACCTTGTTTTGGCAGGCATTTTTGCCGCCATGATTGGTGTGTCTTTTGATGGAACGAGCAACTCGTACATACACGTGCTTACAGGTGGGTTGGCGGTTAATTGCGCTTTGTTTCTGTTTAATATGCTGCCAATTCTGCCGCTTGATGGTGGAAGGATTGTTACAGCCCTTATGCCAGCCAAACTCGCCGAGGCCTTATCCAAGACCGAGCCATTCGGAATTCTGGTAGTTATGGGGATATGTATACTGACCCCGTATTTAGAGGGAGCGCTCGGGATTCCTTTGGATTTTATGAAAAGAGCATTTTCCCCTATGCTAGAGGCGCTGTACATGTTTTTTATTAAATTAGCGGTTCCTATCTGATACAAAATGGTCCTATGCACGATATAAGATTCATCCGCAGTTTTCCTGAGCAGTTTGATAAACACCTTACGCGTAGAAGGGTTTCTGGCATCACCACTGCCGAAATTTTGGCCTTAGACAAACGCCACCGAGATTTTATTCAGCAAACTCAAAATGCTCAGCAAGAAAGAAATGAAATCGCACAGCAAATTGGGAAAATAAAAGCGGAAGGAGGCAGTGACAGTGAAACTGCAACACTGACGTCTCGCGCTTCTGAGGTTCGTAAGCAAATCGAAAGCTTAAGTAACTCTTGCGCTGAGCTGCAAGCTGAGCTGGACGGCATACTTTCATCGATTCCAAACATACTGGATGAAAGTGTTCCTGACGGGGCGGACGAGTCGGAAAATCGGGTCGAGCGGCAATGGGGTGAGATTGGACAACTGGGTTTTGAGCCAAAGCCTCATTACGATATAGGTGAAAAGCTTGGATTGATGGACTTTGACGCCGCCGCCAAGATTGCCGGAAGCCGTTTTGTTATACTTAAAGGCGATCTGGCCAGGCTAGAGCGCGCTTTGGCCGCTTATATGCTGGATAATCACGTATCCAAGTTTGGCTATACTGAGATCAGCCCCCCGCTCTTAGTAAACTCCGACGCGGTGTACGGCGTTGGTCAACTGCCCAAGTTTGCCGAAGATATGTTTAAAACCCTTGATGGGCGATGGCTAATTTCAACGGCAGAAGTATCTTTGACCAATCTGGTTCGTGACAGCATTATTGACGCGGATCTTCTGCCCCTAAGGTACACAGCCTACACCCCTTGTTTTCGTTCAGAAGCTGGTTCGGCGGGTAAGGATACTCGGGGGATGATTCGTATGCATCAGTTCGGCAAGGTTGAGATGGTGTCAATCGTCAGGCCAGAGGAAAGCACGCATGAGCATGAACGTATGACCTCAATTGCCGAAGGGTTGCTGCAGGAACTAAATCTGCCTTACCGTGTGGTATGCCTGTGTAGTGGTGATATTGGATTTTCTTCGCAAAAAACCTTTGACATTGAGGTCTGGTTGCCAAGCTGTAGGCGATATCGTGAAATATCCAGCTGCTCAAACTGCGGCAGTTTTCAGGCACGCCGCATGAATGCCAGGTTTAAATACCTAGAGGGCGATCAAAAAAAGATCGAGTATGTTCATACCTTAAACGGCTCTGGTCTGCCAATAGGGCGCACTATGGTCGCTATCCTAGAAAATTATCAGCAAGCCGATTGTACGGTTGTAATTCCTGAAGTTTTGCGCAAATATATGGGCGGCGCTAAGGAGATTTCTTTACATGGCGGCAAGTAAAACTAAGCCCTCTGTCTCGGGCCTTAGAATACTCGTTTGTAACGACGATGGGATTCAGTCGCAAGGGCTGAAAGCGCTGGAGCGCGTTGCCAAAACCCTTTCACCTGACGTGTGGGTTGTCGCCCCTGAGTATGAACAAAGCGGTCGCAGTAACGCCTTAACTTTAATGGAGTCGCTAAGAATTCGGGAAATCTCACCTAGGCGTTTTTCCACTAGTGGAACACCAGCAGATTGTGTAATTTTGGCTGTCAACCGCATACTATCAGATAAAAAGCCTGACTTGATACTAAGCGGCATTAATCATGGATCAAACATAAGCGATTCTGCCGTTATGTCCGGCACAGTTGGCGGTGCCAATATGGGGGCTCACCACTTCATCAAAAGCATGGCGATAAGCCAGGAATGTGGAAGGGGCGGTGTACCTAAGCTAGCCACGCCAGAGTACTTTCTTCCGGGTATCATTAAAAAGCTTATTTCGTTCGACTGGCCCGAGCGGGTTTTTATGAACGTAAACTTTCCTGACGCGCTTCCAGGGGCGGTAAAAAAGACAATAGTATTACCCCAAGGCTTTGTTGGTATGGACTGGAACGTTGCTGAGCGATTAGATCCGAACAATAGCCCGTACTACTGGATCAGCAGTCATTGGCACAAGCCTAACCAAAAGACTAATACGGACTCGGACATCATAACAGACAGCTCTATTATAAGCATAACGCCGATGATATCGACGTTTACGGCAGATTCATTCATGGATACTTTGAAAAAACACTTCTCAAATGCACATTGCGGGTAAAGGAAGTTGGGGCTGCGTCCTGTTGCTGTTGCTAATTGCTTTAGCCGTGTCCGGATGCGCCAGACGCGATGCGCCGGCCCCCATTGAGTATGGGATTAAAAACGACGGTTTTTCTGGTGATAATTATCAAACACAGCGTCATAAAGTTATTCACGGCGATACAATTGTCAGCATTGCCAGGCAATACATGGTTTCTGTTGCCCTGTTATTAGAGTACAACAGGCTTACAAGCGCTAACCTCAGGATCGGTCAGGTCCTTATAATTCCGCAAAGGACAGCGACAGGGGTGATGCCAGAAAAAGTCCAAGTTGTTTCGTCTGCGCCCATCATAAAAGTGCAGCAAGAAGGCGAAGGGATTAGGTCCGGTCCAAACGGCTTGTCACCAGATAAATATGCTGAGCAATTGGTGAAAAGTAAACCAGCCAAAGCGTCTGAGAAAGTTTCGCCCCAGGAATTAGAGCGCAAGCTTGATGCACAACTGGCCAGCATAAAGGGCCAAAAGGCGTCACCTGCAACAGAACCACAAAAGAAAAGCGTCCTGCCTAAAAAAGTAGAATCAGCTCAAGTGACGCTTAATCCGCCATTGCAGGGTAAGATTTTATCTAAATACAAAGCGCTGCTTGGCGATGGTTATAACGATGGGATAAATATCGGGGCTAAGCTTGGCGCGCCGGTGAAGGCAGCTGGCTCTGGCACTGTTTTGTTTGCAAGCGATCAGCTTAAGGCTTATGGGAATCTTGTTCTTATTAAGCACAATGACAGCCTAATGACGGTATATGGTCATCTGTCTAAAATAGCCGTAAAAAAAGGGACTAAGGTACGCGGCGGTACAGTAATCGGTTGGGTCGGCAAAAGCGGCAATGTATCCACCCCTCAATTGCATTTTGAGGTGAGGCTTAATAAAGCCCCTGTAGATCCAAATAAGTTTATCAAGCAGTGGTGATACGCGTCATATTAACTGAAACACATGCAGCATGAATTCTCAGTTGTTTTATCTACAGTCCCATCTAAACAACATGCTGAGCTTCTTTGCCGCAAGCTGCTAGAGCAAAACTTGGCCGCTTGCATCCAAATTCACAGAACGAAAAGTTTATACCTGTGGCAAGGCGAGATAAAACAAGCTTACGAGTATTGCTTGGTGATCAAGACTAAAAAGGATTTGTTTGAAAAGCTGTTCGCCTTAATAAAGCATTATCACCCCTATGATATTCCTGAGATAATTCAACTGCCGATCAGCGATGGATCGAAAGATTATCTCGATTGGATTCGGGATGCAAAATATGGCTTTTAAAGTCCTGAAGTGTTGCGTATAATTTATTCGAGTTTTTATTAGGTGATATATGAATTACAGATATTCCCGGTCTTCTGATGCGGCTGCGGTACAGGGCGATTATGGCCTACGCAGCTATATGGCGAGGGTTTACAACTATATGGCCGCTGGTCTTGGCATTACCGGCGCAGTGTCTTATTTTGTCTATAATGTGCCAAGCCTGCTGTACACGGTACACACGTCTCCGCTTAGGTATCTGTTTATGTTAGCGCCTTTGGCATTGGTGCTTGTGTTCGGTTTTAGAATTCATAAGATGTCTTTATCTGCCGCTCAAGGCTGTTTTTGGGCCTATGCCTCGCTGATGGGGGTAAGCTTATCTTATTTGTTTGTATTATACTCAGGCGAGAGTATTACCAGAGTCTTCTTTATTACTGCGATCATGTTCCTTAGCATGAGCATTTGGGGGCATACGACTAAACGCGATTTGACAGAGTTCGGAGCGTTCCTCTTTATGGGACTGGTTGGCTTAGTTATAGCCTCGCTTGTTAATTTGTTCATGCACAGCTCTATGCTTCATTTTGTCACGTCTGTAGTTGGGGTTTTGGTGTTCACTGGACTTACGGCATATGATACCCAAAAGATCAAGAGCAGCTACTATTACGGCAGTGGAAGTAACGCTGAAGCGCTGGGCAAGCAGGCGGTTTACGGCGCGCTGATGCTTTATCTTGATTTTATCAATATATTCATAAGCCTTTTGCATATTATGGGCGAACGCAAGTGATGCGATTGGCGTTGCCATTATGTTTCTGTGGAAAAAGAAGTTTAAGGTCAGCTGCAATCCGGAAGAGTACTTAGATTTCTGGCAAGATAAAATTGTAGAGTTGGCCCCAGAAGTTGCCCTTGGCGGGGCCTGCGTACTGGATTTTGGCGTCTTCCCTAAAGAAATAGAATCTAAACTTAGACACAGCATACGCAAAAGCTGTATCGATGCCGAGGTGCTTGATGAATGGATATACTTTGTCCGAGAGCGTTTGTCATCTAAAGCCGAATCCGATTCAGCTTTATTTAAATAATATATTTTGTTCTTGGCACGCAGCCTTAAAAAGTATTAAAGATCCCGTTTTTGCAAGTGAAATTGGTTGCATATTTCCCGATGGGCGCGCTCCTGGTAATCTAAAACAAGAAGTGGATGACCTTATTTCAGACAGGTGGAATAAGTTCGTTCTAAGCATCACAAAATACGCCGAATATCCCAGAAATTATGTGCACTTTTGCTCTGAAGGGCGAAGGCATAACATATGGGAAGATAAAACTGCCAAAGCCTATTGCCTTAGGGACTTTCTGCCATTTTTGCCCAAAGGGGTTATGCTTTTCATAAGCTCACCTATGAATACCCCTTCTTTATTTCATCTGCCTGCCATGACCTTAGCAAATGAAATGCAAAATACATCAATGATCTCTGTATTTTTAGATTGGGGCGAAGAAGGGTATAAGAATGATTATGATTTCTCAGAGTATATAGAAAACATCCTGATGCCAGCTTATGCGGCTGTGTCTAATCGGTTCGGCTTACCTGTTTACTTAATGGGGCATCATCTGGGGTCAATTGCGGCTTGTTCACTTAGCGTACTGCTGACGAATGAGGACAGGCCAGCTGGTACCGTTTTGATGTCAATGCCATGGGATTTCAGGGATTACACCCACACAGAACAAAATGCTTTAGACCAAATCTTAATAGCCTACATCTTGCAAAAGCTAGAAGGAGAAGAACAATTCTCTTTTTTGCTGCAGATACTGTTGAATTGCTTTTATCCAGGAAGGATGCTTAAAAAAATTTGCGACTTCGCCAGTGAGCCGGATCAGGATAAAAAAGAGCTGTTTGTGCAGATTTTCGATTGGTTGTGTGACACTCGTCGCTTGCCGAAAAAGCTTGTCATGCAATTTGTGCTCGATTGGTTTAGACAAAACAGCATTCTAAAGAAAGAATTTTATGTCTGTGGGCAGTTGCTTGATCCTAGGCGTATCATGAATTCCGTTCTTTTGATCAACCCGCTTCGGGATAGGGTCGTTCCGTACGCCTCATCAAAAAAGTTTGTTAGGCAGTTGCGAGATTGCTCACTTTTGTCCCCCGACACTGGTTTTTTTGGAATCTTTACTGACGAGAAGGCGAATGAGATGTTTGCCAATGGTTTTAAAAGCTGGATTATGAAGACGGGGATTTAAGTTGTCTAAAATTGCATTAGTAACTGGCGGCGTGCGTGGCATTGGCGCTGAGATTGCCATTGTTCTTAAAGCGGCAGGCTATTGCGTCTTGTCCACCTATAACAAAAACGACGAGGCGGCAGAAAAGTTTAAGTCTGAGCACAACATTCCTGTTTTTAAATGGGATGTAGCTGATTTTACCGCTTGCAGCGACGGTATAAAAGCTGTTGAAGCCGCCTTTGGTCCTGTAGACATCCTAGTGAACAACGCTGGTATTACTCGCGATTGTATGATGCACAGAATGGATGTTCAAAAGTGGACGGACGTTATCACCACTAACTTAAACTCTGTTTTTAATATGTGTCGTGCGGTTATACCAGGTATGCGAGAGCGAAATTTCGGCCGCATAGTCAGCATCAGCTCAATTAATGGCCTTAAGGGACAAATAGGCCAAACCAATTACGCGGCGGCAAAAGCCGGCATTATCGGATTTTCTAAGGCCCTGGCGCTTGAGTCTGCGCGCAGTAACATAACCGTTAATTGCATCGCCCCAGGCTATATAGACACCGATATGATAAAATCAATTCCAAGCGACATAATCAGCGCAATAAAAACTCAAATCCCTTGCGGACGATTGGGTAGCCCGCGTGAAATTGCAGACGTCGTAAAATTTTTAGTAAGCGACAGTGCCAGTTACATCACAGGCGCCACAATAAGCGTAAACGGCGGTCAATATCTTTGCTAAGCCTATTCAAAATCCGCTCATTCACATAAAATCTGCCTACTAGTCTTTTTTATGTTGTTGTCTCTTCTTAGTTGTGTTAGTTTGTAAGGGCTCTTTGTTTTGGATTCGCGTCACTGGACTCTTTCTTCTATCAAACGGGCAGGTTTTGTTTTTAAGGATATGCATTAATGAATAAGATTTATATTGGCAATATATCGTATAGTACCACGGAAAATGATCTCGCCAGCTTGTTTGGACAGTGTGGCAAAGTAGTAAGCGCTACGGTTATAAAAGATCGTTACACTGGCCGGTCGAAGGGTTTTGGTTTCGTCGAGTTTGACAGCAATGACTCAGCTAATGCAGCAGTTGAGAAATTCAACAGCTATGACCTTGGCGGACGTCAATTGCGAGTTAACATCGCTACCGGCAAGCCCGAGGGCGGCAACTTCCGTAGAGATAACAGAAACTCTTAAGTTTCAGTACTCAATAAACGTATAAAAAACTGCAGTTGCTGTGGCAACTGTGGTTTTTGCTTGCGTACAGCAGATATTGCAATAATCCTACCCTAGGTTATACGGCCCTAATTTGTTGGCGCTAGTAGTTTTTTAAGCGCTTGCATAGTACAATCCTTGTCGTCAAGCGCTGAGGTAATTGTATGTTTTTGTTAGATTCCATAAGGAAAATCATTGGCTCTCGGAACGAGCGCATTATCAAACAATACAGTAAAACTGTGCAGGCAATAAACGCGCTAGAGCCGGAAATATCAAAACTCAGCGACGACGATTTAAAGAACAAAACTGCAGAATTCAAAAAGCGCCTCGGTGAAGAAGAAAAGCTTGAGGATATATTGCCAGAAGCCTTTGCGGTTGTACGAGAAGCGTCGGTTAGAGCGCTGGGGATGCGACACTTCGACGTTCAGCTGATTGGCGGAATGGTCCTGCATGAAGGCAAAATCGCCGAAATGAAGACGGGTGAAGGTAAGACCCTCGTCGCTACACTGCCGGTATACCTTAATGCGCTGACAGGCAATGGCGTGCATGTAGTTACCGTAAATGATTACCTAGCCAGAAGGGACGCCCAATGGATGGGGAAGATTTATGAATTTTTGGGATTAAGCGTTGGGATTATTGTTAACAGCCTTAACGATTCTCAGCGGCGCGACGCCTATAACTGCGACATAACATATGCCACTAACAACGAGCTGGGGTTCGATTATCTGCGCGATAATATGAAGTTTTCCAAAAACGACTTCGCACAAAGGCCGTTTAGTTATGCCATAGTGGACGAAGTCGACAGCATCCTGATAGACGAAGCCCGAACCCCGCTTATCATCTCTGGTCAGGCGGAAGATTCTACTGAGCTGTACAGGCAGGTCAACAAGCTGATTCCTTCTCTGTCAAAGGATGATTATGAGATAGATCTTAAGCAAAGGCAGGTCACGCTTACCGAGGCCGGTAATGCTCATATGGAGGATATACTTAAGCACAGCGGCTTGCTGAAGTCGGAAAACCTCTACGACTTTAGTAACATGGCCATAGTACATCACTTGAATCAGGCACTTAAGGCGCATTTCCTATTCCGTAAAGATGTGGACTATATAGTCAAAGACGGAAAAATCATCATAATAGATGAATTTACCGGACGCATGATGGAAGGCCGCCGGTATTCGGAAGGGCTGCATCAAGCTCTAGAGGCCAAAGAAGAAGTCAGGGTAGAGATGGAAAATCAAACCCTAGCGTCGATTACGTTCCAGAATTTTTTCCGTATATACCCAAAGCTCGCCGGTATGACTGGTACAGCGGAAACAGAGGCCGCCGAGCTTATGGACATATATAAGCTTGATACAATTGTCATTCCGACCAATGTGCTTGTCCAGCGTAAGGATCTGGACGACGAGATATATCGCACCGAGGGCGAAAAGTTTAAAGCTATTGTAAGTCTGGTTAAAGATTGTCAATCCCGCAAACAACCAGCGCTTATCGGAACAATAAGCATTGAAAAATCCGAGCAATTATCCCAGCACCTTAAAAAAGAGGGGATAAAGCATAATGTACTAAACGCTCGTTATCATGAAATGGAAGCCCAAATAATCGCCGAAGCAGGTCGACCTGGGGCTGTAACCATTGCTACCAACATGGCGGGACGAGGGACTGACATAAAGCTGGGCGGAAACCTTGAGGCACGTATTAGTACTGAACTAGCTGGTATAGAAGACCCGGATATTATTAAGGAAAAAATGCAGCAGTTTGCCGATGAGCTTAAGTGTGACTTTGAAATCGTCAAGCAAGCCGGTGGGCTTTATATAATTGGTACAGAGCGCCACGAAAGCCGAAGGATTGACAATCAGCTACGCGGCCGTTCCGGTCGGCAAGGCGACCCTGGGGTTTCAAAGTTCTTTCTGTCGCTTCAGGACGACCTGATGAAGATATTCGGCTCAAATAAGCTAGACAAAGTGTTGCAGCGCCTTGGGCTAGAGGAAGACGAAGCCATTACCCACCCCTGGGTCAATAAGGCGATTGAAAAGGCTCAAGGGCGGGTGGAGGCAAGAAACTACGACCTGCGTAAGCATCTCCTCAAATATGACGATGTAATGAACGATCAAAGGAAGGTCATTTATTCGCAACGTAAAGACCTGATACTAGATGCTGATCCAGAAGTATTAAAAGAAGAAATTTTTGACATGCGTACAGAGGTGATTGATAACCTTGCAGAGCAATACATGCCGGCTTCGCTGCCATCAGATCAGTGGAACTTGGACGGGCTTGCCGAAGAGTTTAACAACATTTTTGGCATCTCGATGGAGCCATCCATATGGAAAGAAGGCTCTGAAGTCTCACGTGACGTCATATATAAACAGCTGACTGACGCTGCCGAAGTTGCATATCAAGAAAAAGAAAGCCGTTATACGCCGGAGGTTATGCGTCAGATCGAGAAATCAGTCATGCTGCAAATTATTGATCAGCATTGGAAGGAGCATTTGCTCAGTCTAGATTGGCTGCGCCAAGGGATTAATCTACGCGCTTATGGGCAGCGTGATCCGCTTAACGAGTATAAAACGGAGGCGTTTAATCTGTTTGAGCTAATGTCAAATGCCATACGCTCAGATGCGGTACGTATCATTAGTAAGATAGAGTTGTCTAATACTCAGGCTTTGAATGAACCTCCTCAAAATCCCGAAGATACTGCCGGTACATCACAAGCCAATTCAGCACAAAATCTGTCAAGAAATTCTCCCTGCCCATGCGGAAGCGGCAGAAAGTATAAACACTGTCACGGAAAAATTTAGATCTATATCATTGTTCTAGCCTTAAGTTATGGCAAATCAACAGCCATAATTTCTGAGCGTTTAAAAAGTGTGTGATATTGGCGTGAATTACATATTTTTCCGAGATGTAGCATCATCCATACTGGAGATTATCTTAAATCCAAAAGCCCCCATTAGCAGTCCTACAGGTACTGCCGCTATGCCGTAGCAAAATGCTGAATCCATACCGAATTCACTGAAAATATTAATGACACTTCCGATTATACCGTGAAAGATATAACCAAAAATCATGATAATCATATTGACCACAGCTGTTGTAAGGTTTGCCGTGTTTTTGCTCACATACGTAGATGCCTTGTATATTGCTAAAATCTGGTATGCCGAGCATATTCCGACAATAACAAAACAGACCGTTAGACTTACAGTATTGAAAACTTTGGCAAGCAGCATCACAAATATAATAAACATCGTAACTGCAGAAAGTATTATGGATCTAATATATCCAACTCTTTCCGCAATGAAGTTAAGAACCGGCGCCCCAAAGCACATACCAACAAAAATCATGGATGTCAGATAGCTCGCGTTGCTGCCCTCAATGCCGTAACACTGGTGCAAAAACTTCGGCCCCCAGATATCTGCAAACCCTTCAAGAGGACTGACCATCAGTCCAGAGGAAAAGCAAGCTATAATGACTTTCCGATTGGTTAGAACATCACGTAAACCGAAGAACATAGACTGTCGGGAGTCTGAATCACCGCCCTCATCCTCTTTTACACCAGGAATAACAAAGCAAGCAATGACAGCCAGTAACACTCCTACTGCGGCAAGAATGCCAATGGCGCCCCTGTAGCCGAAAGCTTCGCACATAGAGCGCACCGGAGCCCCTCCGTAAATGGCTCCTGAGAGACCGATGGTAACACAAAAACTCAACATCCTTGTAAAGCGCTGCTCGTCAAATGCCATGCGAATGATCTTAAATGAACCGAGAATTGCTGCAGATGACCCGATTCCAGTAACTACTCTGCCCATGGTCGGAAATATCCATTCTTTCCCGAAAATAAGCGGCAGTGTTCCTGCTGCCGAAAGCAAAATACAGATTGGAATAATTTTTCTCGGGCCATACTTGTCCAACATAATCCCGAGCGGAATGTGCATTAATGAATAACTGATGTAGTAAACCCCAGAAAATTGGCCAAAAATTGTGGCATTCATACTGAACTGCTGCATTATATCATCCAGCAAAACGCTTGGCATTACCCTGAGAATATATTGATAAGCATACCGAAGCCGTTAACCACATAATCCATGCGGCACTGCGAGAACTTGACATAGCTCCTCTCCCGATCCTAAGTGGCGCGCCTAAAAAGCGTTCGCCCAAAGACGAGGGCGTTAACCCGACTCCACCTAATTACATAAAAAACATTGTGGGTTTTAAAAGATAATCTAACAAGCAGGCTCATGTCTGATCACAAGAAAAAATCAAGCCAATCGGGCTATTAGTACTGGTTAGCTAAACGCATTACTGCGCGTACACACCCAGCCTATCAACGTGGTGGTCTACCACGGCCCTGATGGCGAGAACTAGTTTCGAGGCAAGTTTCCCGCTTAGATGCTTTCAGCGGTTATCTTTCCCATGCATAGCTACCCAGCGCTGCAGCTGGCGCTACAACTGGCACACCATTGGCATGTCCACTCCGGTCCTCTCGTACTAAGAGCAGCACCTCTCAATTCTCGTACACCCACGGCAGATAGAAACCGAACTGTCTAACGACGTTCTGAACCCAGCTCACGTACCGCTTTAATTGGCGAACAGCCAAACCCTTGGGACCTACTACAGCCCCAGGATGGGATGAGCCGACATCGAGGTGCCAAACTTTCTCGTCGATATGGACTCTTGGAGAAAATAAGCCTGTTATCCCCGGGGTAGCTTTT
>JAISFO010000022.1 GCA_031263535.1 Holosporales bacterium | reverse complement strand
CTTTGATTTAGATAAGCACGAGAAGCATATGCCACCGCTCTCTTTATGAAATGAGGCTCCTTAGCGCATTGCATTTCGATAATGAATTGCTTGCCCTGAGTATCTTTGCATAGCACATCGACTATGCTTTGACGTAGACACTTAATCTCAGGATTCTGGTCCAGCTTAAGAAAGGTAACATCCGTAATCTTATCATGCACTCCCTCAAAGACGTCATTCAGGAAAGCAAGCAGAACCTCCTTGTTCTTATCTGTACCGAAAACCTTTTTAAAGGCTAAGTCGCTCTTGGGGTTTAAATAACGGTCCATATCATCTTTTCTATAATCTCATTAAGCATTATACATCACATTCATAATGAATCACTATTCATCATTATAAGGCAGATAACAAAACATCTTCTTCCTTGGCTCAGTATCTACAGAGCATTAGCTGTATTTCTGCTCCATCATACTGACTGCCTTTTTCAAATGGTCTGGAGCCAAGTGAGAATACCTTTCTGTCATAGATATGGTCGAATGCCCCATCAGCCTCTGGACCGTATACAAATCCACCCCGCTCATTACCAGCCGGCTGGCATATGTATGCCTCAAGGTGTGAAATACTACCTTCTGTCTGCGGTCTGTTATTCCTTCATTGAATCCAAGCCTCTCTACTGCTCTTGTGAATGCATCAGATACCTCTGTTATCTGCTCTCCAGTCCTTGAAAGAAACACTAGACCTGAACTCAGACCTCGTCTTCTTTCAAGCATTTCCTTAACGTCTTTGGTCATTATTGCATTACGGTTTCTGCCACTCTTGGTGTCTTTGATTAGGATGGTTCCGTTACGAAAATCAACATCGTTCCAAGTAAGCTTGAATACTTCACCCGCTCTTAAGCCACATTTCAGAGATATTAAAGCTATGTCATGGACTGTGGGGCTTACTTTGCTGAGTTCTTCCAGCAATGTGATGGATTCTTCCTGAGATAAGAACCTTGAGCGCCTGTTGTCTTCTGATGGCTTCTTGATTTTAGATACAGGATTATCTCCGTTGTATAGGTCATTATTCTTGGCATAGTTAAATACCTGCCTTACCAGAGCCAACGCATATGTAATCGTTCTTGGAGCCCTACCAGCATCACTCATCTGCTTCTTCAGCTTCTCCAATATAAATGGCGATATTTCCTTCATTGGCATGCTTCCAATCAACGGGTTCAGCCATTTACTGAACAAGACTTTTTCATTTTCACATAGCCTAGGGACCTTATCCTGTGTTGCTTGCTTATAATATTTGTTAAATATCGCAGCAAAGGTAGTCTGCTCCCTCTCTCGCTGAATTCTGGCTACTTCTTCCTTTTTAGCTTCTTCTTTCTGAGCTCTACGTCTCTCAGCCATCGTTCTCAAACCAATACCAGTACGATGCGCCTCCTTCAATTCAGATAGCCTCGCAACCGCTTTCTTCTCCGTCCATTCTTGTGATTCCCACCCCAATCCTTCTTCTTTAATTCTACCGTCCAGCCCGTACCTTATCGTGTAATAACGGTCTTTGTGCACACCATGCTTTCTTGTTGGATGTTCGTAGTAACGAATTCCTGTGGACTTAGTTTTAATCCATTTAACGCTCATATTTCACCTACAACTACTTTTTCCCATTTTTCTCCCATATTTTATTCAGGAAATAGAATGATAATATGTGAATACGAATGATGCAATAATCTCAATCAACTCCTTGATATGCGGGGGATTTGATAGTGCGCAATGAAGAATTGTGATGAGGTGTGAAAATGATTTTAAGCTGATTTGTAATCAGTAGGTCGTTGGTTCAATTCCGACGCCCGGCACCATTGAAGCTTCATGATTATTTTCAGATTGCGGATCTGATTTTTTGCTTCATATGACTTCAAAACAGTTTTGTTATATGGATGGGGGCCATGAGTAGTTACGGAAATGATAAAACAAGCAATATAAGAATAGAAAGGGTAGTTGAGGAAGAACTAATGGAAGTTTTTCCATTATTTGTTCAATTAAGGCCTACTGCAGAAAAAAGTGAATTAAAAAAAATTATGCGAAAGTAAAAAAGCTGCAATACAACCTATACAAAGCTACGGTAACCGAAGATAACAGACAACCTTGCGTTGGGCTGATCGGATATATTTTTAATGAAGATCTGTGCGTTGGAAGAACTATGTATATTGATATTCTAGTAGTCGACAAAAATTACAAAAGAAAAGGGATTGGGAAACAGTTAATGGACTTTGCGATATCTAAATTTCGTCAGGATAAACATGCCCGCTCTCTAAGATGGACAACAAGAAATGACTTGGTTGAGGCGGTTTCATTTTACAAAAATCAAATTACCGCTCCAGTCGGTTATTACTATCGAATCGACTAATTTGTAAGTTTCCAGTCTGCTCAGCGACGTAAGCCTAAATCGCTTACCAAACCCTGATAACGACCGGTGTTTTTACGCTTCAAAAAGTCAAGCAAGCTGCGTCGTTTGCTTACCATCTGAAGCAGTCCGCGTCTTGAGTGGAAATCCTTCCTATGCAGATCGAGGTGATCGCCCAAATTGTTAATCCGATCGGTCAATAAAATGATCTGAATAGCCGCTGATCCAGTATCGTTTTTCCCTTCGGAAAATTTTTCCAGTAAAACTTGCTTATCTATCGTCGACATCTTAAATCCTTAAAAACCAACTATTTCTCGGCCGTTGCCTAGGATACATCACTTAGAAAGTGCAAACACACTCTGCCGAGCCTAACTGATGTGCCAGGATGTCGCCCAGCTGCAATCAATTAGAACTATGCAAGTATGCGCTAAACTCAATGACTTTTCCAGTGCTTTATTTGCAAGCCATCAAGAATCTACCTATCGCTTCACACCTTTTAGCTTGTGTTTATGGCCGCTTGCCTATAGCATTTCCCCTATTCAGTCCAGATTAAGGTAAATAAAAATGCAGCAAAAAACCACGAATAAAAGCGAAGGTTTAGCTTGGTTTATGTGGGGAATGGTGTGTCTATATTTCCTATATCAGTTTTTTGTACGGGTCGCCCCAACGGTCCTCGATAGAGAGCTGATGAAATATTTCTCTCTGACGGCGTCTTCTTTTGGCACGCTTTGCGGGTATTATTACTTTTCCTATGCTCCGCTTCAGTTGCCCATAGGACTGATAGTGGATAAATATGGGCCGCACTGCGTTTCGGCAATTGCTTGCATAGCTTGTGGTCTGGGCTCTTGGCTGTTTGTATGTTGCCAGGATTATACCGTTGCTGCTGTAGGCAGGACTTTGGCCGGAGTAGGTTCGGCCGCCGCTTTTATTGCTGTGATAAAAATTGGACTAAACTGGTTCAAAAAATTAGATAAGGCTTTTGTCAATAATTTAACCATCGCGACCGGTACGCTTGGCGCCTGCGCAGGGGCGCCACTGTTTGCATACGCAAAGCAATTTATCGATTGGCGAGAAGGCCTGATCTTGATTGCTGTATTTGGTATTGTCTTGGGTATTGCTATCTTTATATTTGTTAGGGATTATCCCAAAGGCGAAGGTCACGCTGACATATCGCACGAAAAAAGCATTTCAGTCTGGGAAAGCTTGAAACTAGTTATGAAAAGCGGCCAATGCTGGCTGGCATATCTTTATATCTTGTTTTTATACGCCCCCTTAAGTGGGTTTGCCGATATGTGGGGCGTACCTTTTCTTAAGGCGATCTATGGCATTGATGCTGTAAAAGCATCTTCGATAAGCAACATGATGTACGTCGGTACAATTGTCGGTGGGCCGTTATTCGCTTGGTTTTCTTCGGCAATGAAGGGACGAAAGATTTGCCTGTGGGCAGGGGCAATTATAAGTTCCGTATCGTTTGCAATAGCAATATTTTTCCCAGGAATCAGTTGCTCTATGTTCGCGGTTTGCATGTTTTTTGTCGGATTTGGTTTGGTAGGCGGGTTTACTATTTTCATAGTAGCGGTAGAAATAATGCCATCCTCGGTTAGCGGGACTATAGTAGGAACCGTAAATATGTTCAGCATGATCAGTGGAGTGATACTGCAGCCGTTCTTGGGTTGGATAATAAAACAAACGTGGGACGGCACAATGAGCGACGGTTTGCCGGTCTACAGCACTTACTCGTACACATTGGCAATAAGCATTTTAATACTATGCTCGTTCATAAGCCTGGCCTTCATTCCATTTTTAAAGGAATCATTTCCTGGCAAGAAAACAGCGAAGTAGCTTTGATATCTTTGGGAATTGACGCCTGCTTGTAATCGTCTCTTTTACAGCGAGACGCGTTGTCTGTTTAATTCGGAGGGCATGTTAGTTACGCAGCCGATAAGTTGCGACTGTCGACAAGGGGGTATTATCGCGTTATTCGCGCTTCCAAAACTATAGCAGATTTAGAACAAAGCCAATCCGTATCTCGTCAACACGTCTCTGAAGCCCTGTCATATCGGCTTAAATTAGGGGCTCAGTCCTTGCTCAGCAACTGTGCTTAGGAGGGGATTGGGTTGGTGTAATTGGAAAAAAATCTAAGGGCTGAATTTGTCGCGTGTTAATCACCACAGCCCCCCCCCCTAAAGCGCCTTTCCTAAACAACAAACTGCTCGCAACAGATCGTAAGAGTTTGTTATTTGCAAAAAGTCTTTAAAGCTGAGCGTCCAGCTTTACGCATAAACTAAAACTAATGCGTACTTACCAGACGCTAGCAACAAATTACTATTGTTACCTAATAAATATTCAATCGGTAGTTAAACGTATGCGTCTGTCTTCCCAAGTGAGCAGCAGATAATCATAAAACAACCCGAGGTCGTTAGCATGGACATTAGGCGTTTCCTGCCTAAAACGCGCTATTGCCTGTTGATCACGACGCTCATCGGGTATGGTCAGCAAAGCCTGCAGCGCTTCAGCATCCGCTCGAGACATATCGTAATCGTTTATCAAGATCCTGACGGCGTTACCACTTAGTCGGATACTGCCATTAGGTTGTCCAAAACCACAAGTTGCCTCGGATATTATGTAATCTCTGACTTTTGGATCTTGGACATTGTAGCTGTTGAGCACTTTATGACGCATTACGTCATCGATAAAGTGTAACAAAAGACCTTCCTCCTCTTCGTCAATGGCCCGCAAAGAGTTTCTCATTGCTGACTTATCTCCATTAACCCGTGCGTAGTGTATTACATCCTTTTGTAACATTTCTCTAAATTCATTCTGATCGCGTGGGGTTAAATGCCCATATAATTCGACAACTCCCTCACCCGCCGGCGTCATACCAGTACCATCTGGATAACAGTTTTGTACCAATTGACGTATATTAGGTCTTGCAGCCAGTGTTTCCTGTGCTGCCAAGCTTAGGCCTAAGACACCAACAGTACAGCAGCCCAGGCAGTTTGCTAAAACAGCGCCAGAGGCTAACAGATTCTTCAAA
>JAISFO010000021.1 GCA_031263535.1 Holosporales bacterium | reverse complement strand
TGACGTTGCGGTTATTAGTGAAATAGTCCCGCATTCCTTTGGTAACTGAATCCAAAGCCTCGTGCTCTATGGCTTTACATATGTATACGGTCTGCATAGGACGTTCGCCGGAAGTTGCTTCCGTCCCATCGACAAACTCTATCCAGCATCCGCTAAGCGCCAAAGCTGTTATAAATACTGTTCTGTTTTTAGACATTTTTTACCTTAGTTTTATCTATCAAAGACCTGTATCCGCCGTGTGGCTCACCATTAAGGAACCTAGCAACCCTGGTGACGGTTGTTGTGCTTGCGCCGGTTGCGTTGCTTATTTCTCGATATGATAACTTGCCGCGCTCAAGCATTTGGCATACCCGCCAGCGCTCTTTCATAGCCTTAAGCTCCTTTGGAGTACACAGATCCAGCAGGAACTTTTCCGCCTCATCTTCCGATTCCAGCATAACAATCGCCTCAAATAATTCTTTACCGCGCACTTGAAATTTTCTTCCTAACTCTCAAACGTATTAGTATATTAACACAAAAATACAAAATGTGCAAATAAATTTTTTCTCAAGCGGTATTTGCTGGCAATACTGAGGCTTAAAAATCACAGCTTTATTTTTTATCGGTCTCAAGCTAAGTTGTGCGCAGTTTGGTTGTTCAAGATTCGGCACAGTAAATCCGAGGCGATTTCGTGAAAGCACATTCGTACAGCGTGAAAGATTTTTTCAGATTCTACGAGAATATGTTGCTTATCCGCAGGTTTGAGGAAAAATGCGCACAGCTTTACAGAAAAGGCGTAATCGGCGGATTTTGTCACCTATATATAGGCCAAGAGGCTGTCGCAGCCGGCATGAAGGAAGTGATGTCTTTGGATAAAGATTCAATAATCACTACGTACCGCGATCATGCGCATATGCTGATGTGCGAGATTGATCCAAAGGTCATAATGGCCGAGCTGGCCGGTAAAGTAACAGGCTGCTCAAAGGGAAAAGGCGGGTCTATGCACATGTTTTCCCGCCAGCGAAGGTTTTATGGTGGGCACGGTATTGTAGGCTCACCTACTTCGATAGGGACGGGGATTGCCTTTTCGCATCAGTATAAGAACGACGGCGGGGTTTGCTTTTGCTACTTTGGTGATGGGGCGGTCAATCAGGGCCAGATGTACGAGGCATTTAACATGGCCTCCATGTGGAAATTGCCAATTGTATACGTCATCGAAAACAACCTGTACGCGATGGGAACTTCGGTTAAAAGATCCCACGCAAACCAGGCTTTATACAGGCGAGGAGAGCCGTTCAATATCCCTGGCAAAGCAGTCGATGGGATGAAGGTTCAGGAGGTCATAGACGCTGGACGAGAGGCCGCTCTGCATGCCAAAAATGGCAAAGGACCAATTATTTTAGAGATGCAGACATATCGCTATATGGGGCATTCTATGTCTGACCCGGCAACTTATCGCACAAAGGAAGAGGTAGAGCATATTAAGGCAACCCGCGATCCGATTGAGCACATAAAGGACGTTATTGCCAAGAAACAGGGGCTGAAGGAGTCGGAGGTAAAAGATATAGAAGCTAAGGTAAATGAAATTGTCGAGAAGGCCGCGGATTTTGCTGTAAATTCACCGATTCCTCAGGAGGCAGAGTTGTATAAAGACGTGCTGATTTAAGGGCAACATTATGACGCAAATCACAGTACGAGAAGCCCTGCGTGACGCGATGCGTGAGGAAATGGCCAGAGACGAAATGGTCTTTCTTATGGGCGAGGAGGTTGCTGAGTATAATGGTGCTTATAAGATAAGCCAAGGGCTGCTTCAGGAATTTGGGCCGAAACGCGTAATAGACACGCCTATTTCTGAAATGGGTTTTACTGGCCTAGGGTTTGGGGCGGCAATTTCCGGCCTTAAGCCTGTTGTCGAGTTTATGACATTTAACTTTGCAATGCAGGCGATTGACCATATCGTTAACTCCGCAGCCAAAACGCTGTATATGTCGGGCGGACAGATATCTTGCCCGATTGTGTTCCGTGGCGTAAATGGCATAGCGGCAAGGGTGGCCGCTCAGCACTCGCAGTGCTTTGCCAGTTGGTATGCGCATTGTCCTGGGCTGAAGGTGGTTGCGCCATATTTTGCATCAGATGCTAAGGGGCTGCTTAAGGCGGCCATTCGCGACCCAAATCCGGTAGTTTTCCTGGAAAATGAGCTTTGGTACGGAAAAAAGTTTGAGGTCGCTCAAGAAGACGCTGACCGCGTGGTCACAATAGGTCGAGCCAATGTCGTCAAAGAAGGTTCGGATGTAACTATAGTAAGCTTTTCGATGTCAATGAGTAGAGTACTGGAAGCTGCTGAGAAGCTGGAAAGTGACAAAATATCCGTTGAGATTATCGATTTACGTACGCTTCGTCCGCTTGATATCGATACAATCGTAAAATCGGTCAAAAAAACTAATCGCCTACTTTGTGTAGAGGAAGGCTGGCCATATGCCGGAATATGTTCTGAGATTACTGCGCAGGTGATGGAGCAGGCGTTTGACTACCTTGATGCTCCAATACTGCGCGTTACAGGGGCAGACGTACCGATGCCGTATGCGACCAATCTTGAGCAGCTGGCACTGCCGCAGGTGGATGATATAATCGTTAAGGTAAAAAGCTATTTCAGGTAACATGGTTCAAAGGACAGTCATATGCCAATAGAAGTTTTGATGCCGGCGTTATCGCCTACAATGACCGAGGGTAACCTTGCAAAATGGGTGAAAAAAGAAGGCGATAAGATCCGCCCAGGCGATGTAATTGCCGAAATCGAAACCGACAAGGCAATCATGGAGGTCGAAGCCGTTGATGGGGGAACGCTTGGAAAAATTCTGGTTCAGGATGGGACAGAAAACGTCAAGGTTAATGAGGTTATTGCTTTACTACTGAGCGACGGTGAATCAGCCGATTCGATAAAGGCTTATTCGCCTGCAACTGCCACTAAGCCCACGCCAAAGCAAGAAGCAGCCGCAAATCATGAACCAAGTAAGCCTAATACTCCTGTGTCAAGCAGTACTGGCGACAGGGCTGCAGCAACTCCTTTGGCGCGGCGCATAGCTGGCGATGCTGGCTTAGACCTTTGGTCGGTCGCAGGAACCGGCCCACGCGGCCGTATTGTGCGCGATGATGTGATGAAGGCGCTGGAAGGTGGCGGTAGAAGCCAACAATCCATTGGATCGTCTTTTTCGCAAGAACCAACTCTTATAAAGCTCAGTCAGATGAGGAAAACCATTGCGCAGCGCTTGACCAGCTCTAAGCAACAGGTGCCTCATTTCTACCTGAGCGTGGATTGTGAGATAGATAATTTATTAAGCGTACGCAAGAGGCTAAATAGTTTGGCCGAATCAAACAAGCTTACAGTCAACGATTTCGTAATAAAGGCTGTGGCGTGTGCGTTGATTGAAACGCCAGAGGCCAATGCGTCCTGGTCCGATGAAGGAATTTATCAGTACCATTCAGCTGACGTATCGGTTGCGGTTGCCATCGATGGCGGGCTTATTACGCCAATAATTTACTCGGCTCACACTAAGGGGCTCAAGGAAATATCGCTTAAAGCAAAAGAGCTGATTAAGAAAGCGAATGAAGGAAAGCTTAAGCCAGAGGAATTTCAAGGCGGAACGTTTACCATATCTAACCTTGGCATGTATGGGGTTAAGAACTTTAACGCCATTATAAACCCGCCTCAGGGTTGTATATTGGCGGTTGGCGCTGGGGAACAGCGCGCGGTTGTCCATAACGGCAATTTGGCGGTAGCAACAGTTATGACTTGTACCTTGTCGGTTGACCACAGGGTTGTGGACGGCGTAGCCGGGGCCAAGTTCATGGCGGTCTTTAAACGATGCATAGAAGAGCCGGCTGTCATGCTTATGTGATGCAGCTAGGCTTACCAGAGGTATAGATGGTATTTTCCAGCTATCAGTTTTTGTTTTTTTTCCTGCCGATCACGTTTCTTGTATTTTGCTCCCTGCAAAAATTTAAAAATTCGCAAGTAACCTCACTTTGGTTGCTTTTAGCATCTGTAGTGTTTTACACATTTTGGAACCCGCGAGACATTCTTCCCTTAAGCTTTTCAATCCTGATCAACTACAGCGTATATCAGTGCATGAAGCGCTTCTCGCGTCGCATGTTATTAATGTGGCTGGGCATTGCGTTCAATCTGGTTTTCCTGGCCAGTTACAAGTATTTGAATTTTGGTGATTGGCACGGTTTCAAGTTCGTTGCCGATCAAGGCATACCGCTTGGAATCTCGTTTTACACCTTTACCCAAATCGCATTTCTTGTTGATTGCTATAAAGAAGGGTTTCCACAGAATGACATTATCAGGTACTCGCTGTTTGTCAGCTATTTCCCTCATTTGATTTGCGGACCGATACTGTCGTTTAAGCAACTTTACCCTCAGCTCAGCGAGCATGGCAAGCTTGGCATATCTCAGCGTAACATCGCTTTATTCTGCATGTATTTCAGCATAGGTGTATTCAAAAAGATTATTATCGCAGACAGCTTAGGTGACTATGTCAATCAGGTTTTTGACGCCGATATCAATACGTTTTTCTATTACAAAACCTGTCTTTGGGCAACCTTGTCATATGCGGTTCAGCTGTATTTTGATTTCTCAGGATACTCTGATATGGCGGTCGGCGTTTCAAAGCTGTTTGGGGTAGACATTCCATATAACTTTGACGCGCCTTATAAATCCAAGTCTATCATTGAGTTCTGGCGCAGATGGCATATCAGTCTGTCAACCTTCTTAAGAAACTATGTCTATATACCGCTTGGCGGGAACAGGGTTGCTCCATTCAGGCTGTACCTTAATCTTTTGATAGTGATGATACTCGGTGGGATTTGGCATGGCGGCGCCTGGACTTATGTAGTCTGGGGAGGCTATCATGGCGCTCTTCTTGTGGTTAATCACTTTTGGCGCCGCCACAGGCTTGCATTCATTGTTATCCCTGAGCGCTTACAGAACTTCATAAAGCCCATATTCACATTCTTATTAGTCTGTTGCGGCTGGGTGCTGTTCAGAAGCCACAGCCTAGGCTTCGCCAGTAATATGTACACGTCGATTTTCAATATGGACTATGGCATAGAGGTTGCCTTTAACCAATATTGGATATTGGCCATCGGGATGCTGTATATAATCTTCGTGCCAGATACGATGAGGATTGCAGACCGGTTATTCGCAGAAAACCGCAGAAAAAGAAGCATAATAGCGACCGCAGCTGCTTGTGGTGTTATGATGGGTGTCGCGATTATGCGTATGGGTGGATCGGTGCAGCATTTTATTTATTCAGGCTTTTGAGGTTCAACATGCGCAGAATTGCTGTTATATGTGGAAACGGGGACCTGGCAAAAGAGTGTATAGACTCTTGCTCTGCTAGGGGCGAGCTATCTTGCGTTGTGGCTATTAAAGGCGATTGCTTAATGGAAAATTTTCCCTGTCCTTTTATTTGCACTCACTTGGGGTACATGGGCACTGCGCTTGACTTTATCAAAATGCACAACTCTACACACGTGATGCTAATCGGCGGAATTAAGCGTCCCAGCGTAAGTGAGCTGAAGCTGGACTCGATCGGCAGGCGCTGGCTTATAAAGCTGGGTACACTCGTATTTGCCGGCGATAATGAACTGTTGAAAGGCATAGCCTCTTTACTTGAGAAAGAAAACCTGCAAGTTATTGCCGCCAGTGAAGTGCTGGGTAATGCAGGCCCTTCGATAAAAACTAAGCTAGCGCCGGACAGCCTAGCGATATCTGACATAAAAAAAGGCGTGACTGTGGCAGAAGCGCTTGGAAGTCTGGACATTGGTCAAAGCATAGTCGTCCAGCAAGGCATTGTCCTTGGGGTAGAAGCCAAGGAAGGAACCGACGCTCTTCTTGATCGCTGTGCTGGCCTTAGGCTTGCAGGGCCAGGCGGCGTTCTTGTCAAGCTTGTGAAACCGAATCAAGATCAACGTTTAGATATGCCTGCTATCGGCACTGAGACAGTAAAACGCGCAGCCTCGGCTGGCCTAAGGGGCATTGCCATTGAAAGCAGCACGACCCTGATTGCCGACAAAAAAGAAATGCTGAACACCGCTGATGAGCTTGGCCTGTTCATAGTCGAAGCAAAAGGTTATTGCTAGTTGGCTAGTACTGTATTCATCATCGCAGGCGAAGTATCTGGCGACATAATCGGCGCAAGATTGATCGAAGCAATCGCCAGGCTTGATTCATCTGTGCAATTTGTCGGGGTTGGCGGCGACAGGATGATTAAGGCTGGGCTGCAGCCATTGTTTCATATGAAAGAAGTCTCGGCCATTGGTTTGGTTGAGGTTTTATCCAAGCTGCCAATCATGTTCAAAAAACTTTGTACAGTTAATAAATCCATTGAGGATATAAGGCCCAAAGCCCTGGTTACCATAGATTTTCCCGATTCTAACAACCGAGTGGCAAAAAAAGCAAAGAAATTGGGAATTCCAGCGATACGTTATGTTGCTCCACAAGTATGGGCCTGGAGGCCGCGCCGAGCCCAAAATATGACAAAATTTGCCGACTGTTTGCTTGCATTATTCAAATTTGAGCCGCCGCTGTTTGAAAAACATGGCTTAAAAACTGTTTTTGTTGGCCATACAGTTGTTGAGGATGGCGACCTAGCTTGCCCATCTAAGCAGGAGGTCGATGGCTTTTTTAAAAAATACAACATTACGAAATCATATCCTTTGGTCTGCTTGCTGCCTGGGTCTAGGCTAAGCGAGATTCGCCGGCATACGCCAATTTTCCTAAATGCTGTTAAAATGCTCAAGCATAAAATCCCAGACCTTCAGGTATTTATTCCTACGTTTGATGACTACCTTGAATATATCAATAAGCTTGTCGATGAAACATGGATCAAAATCGGCACAAATCACCGGGACAAAGGCATAGCTATGCGCACCGCAACATGTGCTTTGGCGGCCTCTGGTACAGTGACGCTTGAACTGGCTTACACTGAAACTCCGGCCGTAATTGCCTACCAAGTGAACCCTATCACGGCTTTCATTGTGAAAAAGCTGATAAAAATAAAGCATGTAAGTCTGGTAAACATATTGCTAAAGCAAGCCGCAATTCCAGAATTTTTACAAAAAGACTGCAGTCCCAAGGCTTTGTGTAACTGCCTTTCAGATCTCATCGCAAACAAAACGCTACGTGATTCCCAATGTAAGTCTTATAAGAAAGTGCTGGCCGAGCTGGCTTTGCCAAATGCTGTCAAGCCAAGCGATAAAGCAGCAGCTTGTGTGTTAGATTTTATCCACAATTCTACTTTATCTTAGCGGGCACTGAATATAAAAAGGAGCGCGGGATTTTCAGCCTTTAAAATTACTAACGAACAGAGATCTACTCCTCCGTCCAAGAGAGTCCAAGTTGCCATGGAGTAGTTGCTGTAGACCTTTTCCCCTCCAATTCGGCCCGAAGTCTAACTTCTTCATTACAGATTTGTTGTATTATTTGGTCAAGGTGGGCTACATATTCAGCTAGCCGAGCTTCGCTAAGCAAGGCTTTAACTTTTCCTAGATGGGGAATGATGTTGCTAGGGTCAAACCCAAGTAAAAACTGAATGCCATTTGGTTTATCGGCTATTTCAAAGAATTCAGAAATATTCCCTAAAATATAATTAACGCTAAATTCCACCTCCAGATCATGTAGTGCCGATCCGCTATGTTGTCTGTAGAAGTACATTGAAGGAGTCTCGCTATCCGGTATCAACGCTATCATTTTGCAATCGCTATGCCGATCTATAAAATAATGCATCGTATCACCGGCAGCAGCGAATATATCAATATCACCAAGGCGAAAACCTTCAGGCGGGACTATGCCTTCCACGATCTTTGCGGTATATCTGAATAATACAGGCGCATATCCCGTGGAACCGGTTGCGTCAGCAAAAATCCTTTTATCATTTTCATCGTAATTTAATTTGCAGGCGTCTTCAGGTTCCGGTTGTAGAGCTTCTGCTTCAGGATGACCCGGCTCTCCGTCAATCGCCTGAGTCGGTAGCTTTATTACGCGTTCCGGCATTTGCGATACGTACGACATTGTGGAAACAGAAATATCTCCTTCAAAATGTTGAATTCTATCAATTGTAAAAATATTAAACATTTGATTTAAATATTCTCCATTAACTATATCGGCTTCGGTGCATATTGCGGTCTGCAACATTATGCGATAAAGGCAAGAATGCACCGCATCGTCATTGTCCATAAATGTGTAGTATAATCTATTCTGACTGGCCGCAGCCATTAAAGGACTGTCTGTTTGTATAAGCTTGCCCAGATCGCCTAGTAACAATCTTCTAGTGAGTCCCCAACCTAAGTTGGATTCATTTTGATAAATACGCACATTTAGCAGAGGGTGTTTGGCAAGACAAACTTGTAGTAAGCCCATGCTTTGTGCGACTTGATCCGGACCGTCGTCCGTTCGAAACAAAAAAACAACGTGAACCTCTTGAATTCTTGCTGCACCCGCATTAAGCGTGTGAACCAGATCATCCCAAAAAGGCCTGCCGCTGTGATGCATAGGCACTAGAACAGCTAAGGCTAAACCTCCTAGATCGGCAGATTCTGCTGTGTTAAGGGAAAATCTCTCTACCCTTGGCGGATTCGCTGTGTTGTCCAACTCCAATTGTCTATGGGAAAGTTTTTCCATCTCCGCAGGACTTCTTGCCGCACCAAAACATGGGCTTACTCCCAACAAAACCAAAAGCGATAACAGCTTATGCATAGTATTTATAATGTAGATATTTATTGCTGCAATATAACATAAAAGGCAAATTAGTCAATTATCAGAAACGCCTATCACGACAATTCATTTGGC
This sequence comes from Holosporales bacterium, assembly GCA_031263535.1. NCBI lineage: Bacteria > Pseudomonadati > Pseudomonadota > Alphaproteobacteria > Holosporales > Holosporales bacterium. The sequence goes on along the minus strand of JAISFO010000021.1, from coordinate 4,598 downwards.
CACAGCGCTTCATTAAATTCAATTAAAACCAAGGCGCCCTAGGTAAAAGCCTTGAGGATACGTCAATTCTGTCATAAACTGCCGTTCTATAACTGAATTACAAAATGACGACGTCTGTAGTATCAGCCATAAGTATGCTTCGTGCACTGTTAACCCGACAAGATAAGCTTAAATGGGTCGGTATTGTGTGCTTTGCTTTGTGTATGTCGGCTTTTGAAGTGCTTACGGCCTCTGTAATTGCAGTGTTTGCTCAAGTAATAGCCCTGCCGGAGTACGGACAAAAATACCTGCATATGCTTGGCTTTAATCAGGATTTGTCCACCAATCGCATTATCTTCTATATGGCAATTGTCCTTGGAATTATTTTCTTGATTAAGAATATCTTGGGCGCAGGAGAAGTGTTCTTTCAAAATTTCACCATTCAAAAAATGAACTATCGCTTCAGGGATAAGATGCTGGTCAAATATTCGGAAATTGATTACGGCACTTACCTGACCAGAAACTCCTCCTTTGGTCTGCAGATTGTACGAGATTTGGTTAGCGGCATGTTTTCACAGGGTATGCTGCCTTTAAGTGTCGTTCTGTCAGAGGGAGCAGTATTCGCCAGCCTCATTGGGATGGTGGTGTACATGAATCCGTCGTTGGCGCTTATTGTTTTTTCTGTAGGGTTAGCTTTAGGGATAGTTATTGTTAAATGGCTGTTCCCAAGGTTTTATCGCTTTGGTCAAAAGCTTCAGACAGCAACGCTTTATGGTCACCAACATTTATCCCAATTCTTTCATGCCTTTAAGGAAATTGTGCTATTAGGCAAACGCGATGCTTTCATCAAAGCCTACAGCTTTTTCTCAAAGAAAGAGTCAGTCACCATAGCCGCGCAAACCGCAGTTAATGCTTTGCCCAAAGTGGTCATAGAACTGCTGTTTGTTGGTTTTTTTATAATCAGCATATCAATACTTTGTTTTGAGCATGAAAACCCAACCCAAATGATCGGCATCTTGGGCGGATATCTCTATGCTGGATTCCGCCTTATGCCGGGGGTCAACAGAATAATCAATCAACTTAACATATTCAAAATGTCCATTCCGTCCATTGAGCAAGTGCATCACGAGTATTTCCTTATGAGCGCGAAAGAAAATTACGTTGATGTGCTAGATTTTAAGTTCCAAAAGAGCATAACCGTTCAAAGCTTAAGCTTTAGATATTTGAATACCAAAAGAGATGCTTTGTCTGGTGTATCGCTAGAGGTAAAAAAGGGAGAAAGCGTTGGTATAGTCGGAGAAACTGGATCGGGAAAATCTACGCTGATTGATATTATTCTGGGCCTGCTTCGCCCTTATAAAGGTACGGTCTTAATTGACGGACAGCATCCAGCCAATTCCTACCAATGGCACCGGAAAATAGGATACGTTCCCCAAAGCGTTTATCTAACTGACGACACAATCGAGGCTAACATTGCCTTTGGTGAAAAAAAAGCAGACGAAGACCGAATCAACCAAGCCGTTAATGCGGCGCAATTGCGTAAGCTGATAGACCAATTGCCAAATGGTACGAAAACTATTGTGGGCGAGCGTGGCATCAGGCTGTCTGGCGGTGAGCGTCAGCGTATCTCGATCGCACGGGCCTTATATCACCAGCCGGAAGTTTTAATCTTTGACGAGGCCACATCTGCATTGGACAACGAAACAGAAGCTAAGCTTATGGAGACAATAAACTCAGTAAGCAAAGACCGAACGGTGATTATGATCGCTCATCGTCTTACAACCCTTAAAAACTGCGATAAAATCGTATCTATGAAAGATGGGAAGGTGATTAAGATAGGCAAATATGAAGAAGTTTAGCAGAAAGCCTTGAAAGATCTAACGACGTTCATTCACCCACAGAAATCAAAAACTCATGCCTTAGAGCGGGATTTTGTTTGAAGGTCCCTAAGAAATATCTAGTTACAAGACTAGCTTCTTGTTTTTTTACACCACGCTTCGATATGCAGAAATGCTGGCCGTCTACATAAACCGCAACGCCTTTAGGCTTCAGAACGCTTTGCAGTGCATCTGCGATTTCCACGGTCATACGCTCTTGCAGTTGAAATCTGTGAGCAAAGCAATCGACGATTCTTGCCAGCTTGCTAGCCCCAATAATGGTCCCGTTTGGGATATACCCCAAAGTCACATAACCGGTAACCGCAATCATATGATGTTCGCAAAACGACTCAAACGATATGTTTTTCATCATAACGATATCGTCCATCGATGAAGCGTATGTGGCGTTTCCGACCAGATCAGCTGGATCCTGCTCATACCCATCAAGCAATTCTTCGTAAGCTTTGGCCGCCCTTCTTGGAGTATCTTTCAACCTCAGATCATCGAGGTCATCAAAATTCTTAAGAATTTCTTTGAAATTCTGTTCAGTTTTATATCGCGATTTCAATTTCTAGACCATGCTAAGTGCAGTTTTAAAGTGCCGTTAACGCTCACGTTAGCATTATATACATATTATTTAGGGTTTGGTAATCCAAATGTTGATCAATTCAAGAATTCCATACTTGTTTTCAGCACATTTAAAGCGAGTATTTTTGTTCTTTATTCATTGGCAATGTAATTATTATAGCAACGAAATAACTTTATATTACTCCAAACGATATTTTCAGAAGGTCGTCTTTTTGTTTCATCTTTTTTAGCACTATTTCTCTAACTTCGCCTATTGACACTACATGGGTTCCGCCACAGGGTATTGGCGGATAATTTCCAATCTGCATCACGCGAAATTTTTTATTTTCCGGAATTTCATAGGGTAATTTGTAGTAAGTCGATTCAAACTTCTGGCGGTCGGTTTCAAAAACTTTCGTAGATAGATTTTTTGATATGACATTTCGCAAAGACTCTCGAAGCAAATCTTCATTTGGCTTTTCATCTCCACAAAACTCGATATAGGCCTCTTCCGGAAATGCATGGCATTTTTGCGCCTTCAGGCTGACAATCAACGCTTCCACAACATTCCCAAGCAAGTGTCCAGCGGTATGATATCGGGCATTAAGCAACCTTCTATCTTTATCAACGATACATTTAACTGCATTATTTTCCGAAGGATCTTGCACCGAATTTTGTAACGGCTCAACATAGTGGCGAATTTCCTCTCCGATTTGCCTTACGTCACAAACCGCATACTCAAAATCATTGCCAACAATTTTCCCATAATCACAGGGCTGCCCTCCACCTTGAGGATAAAAAATCGTCTGATCTAGCAAAATATACGACACGCCTTCCTCATCCTTTTTGTATTCTACAATACATGCATTAGATTCAAATAAATAAGTATCTTTTAGGTATAATTGATTTGTCATTGCTTCACATCAATTTTTTGCCAAGCGGCGTGTCACTCGGATCAAGGTATGGATCATCTACAAGCATTTTAGTATACCCACGTTTTTTATAAAAACTCATCGGCCTTCCAGACGTTTCGACGTGAAGGATTTTGTAATTGTGAACTTTCAACCATTCTTCAATAATCGTCAAAAATTGTATGCCAAAGCCCTGATTGCGATTTTCTTCTGTGACAACAATGATACGCAGTATCGCATCCATGATTTCCGGCCGAAGCTGGATATGGGCGTACCCTACAATTTCTACGCCACAATACAAAACGAAATGTTCGTGCTCCGGATGATCGAAGGTCCAGTGATATGGATCCTGCACCTTGCGCCTGTCAAAGAAAGTCTTTTGACGCAGATTTTTCACAGCATTCCATTCATCTTCCGTAGCGCATTTTAGCACTCGCAACCGATCGAACCCAATGTCTCTAATTATATTGTCAATGAATGCTCTTTTCCTTATCGTGTAAATCGGAAACGATATTTTCCCAACCCTCTGTGAAGACGTTTCGTCTTCCAAAATCTTCGCTTTCACGGCCGCATAGGCATCGCGCACATCTGGATGCGCCTTCAGATAATCACGAAATTTCAGGTTCAACTCGATTTCCGGATGATTGGCATCAAAAAATAGGTGTAAATTCACACCAACTGCCCCTCTTTTTTTAAAGCCGCATTTCAATGGAATATTCCACTTGCCCTCGTACGTGTATCCGGCTTTTTCCAGATCGGTTATTGCCCTCTCACGATCTTTAGCCACAGCAATAATGTCAATTGTTGGTTTGGCTGCAAGGGTTGGAACAGAAGTTGATCCCACATGGTGGACCGCAATACAATTATCGCTAAGCGCAGCTGAGATTACCGCCTTTTCAGCCTCAAACATAATCGGCCAGTTCGCATCGTAAGGAACAACCTTAATGCTCTCGGCTTTTTTCTCACTCATCCCATTTTCCACGATCCGCAGACAATATAAACGCCGCGCAATCCTTACCCAAACTGACGGTATCTTATCATATTGCAGCCTTTTGTATCGACGATCAATAAACTAGATTTAACAAATTTGTGCAGGCTGTTTGGCTCGCCTAAAAATACTATATCAAAATTGTATTGGTAGCGGAGGACGGAATTGAACCGCCGACACGAGGATTTACAGTCCGCTAAAAATAAAAATTATCATTATTTAAGATAGATAAACTTTTTGTTGTAAATCGAGTATACGATTGGTATTAGGAAATAA
>JAISFO010000020.1 GCA_031263535.1 Holosporales bacterium | reverse complement strand
GTACCTTCGATTTTCACACTTTTGATAGGAGCTTCAGGTTTTATTATTGCATTAAGCAGGCTGACCAGAACATTTGAATGCCTCTGGTCGCAAAATATCATCTTAAAGATAATATCATTCGTCGGCAAAACCTTCAGCGCGGGTTCTTTTTCAGCTTTCATAAAACACTCTCCTTAACAAAAGTATTATACACCACATTCATAAATATTAATCATCATTCGTCATTAAAGGAAAAGGATAAAGTATCTCCTTTCGTTGCTAGGTAATTAAGAGCATTAGCTGTATTTCTGCTCCATCATACTGACTGCCTTTTTCAGATGGTCTGGAGCCAAGTGAGAATACCTTTCTGTCATAGATATGGTCGAATGCCCCATCAGCCTCTGGACCGTATACAAATCCACCCCGCTCATTACCAACCGGCTGGCATATGTATGCCTCAAGGTGTGAAACACCACCTTCTGCCTGCGGTCTGTTACCCCTTCATTAAATCCCAGCCTCTCTACTGCCCTTGCAAATGCATCAGATACCTCCGTTATCCTCTCGCCAGTTCTGGAAGCAAACAATAGGCTAGCAGTATTACCGCTAGTAATGGATAGACCTCGTCTTCTCTCAAGCATATCCTTTACATCTTGGGTCATGATCGCATTACGGTTCCTACCGCTCTTGGTATCCTTGATAAAGATGGTTTCATTAAGAAAATTTACATCATTCCAAGTGAGTTTAAATATCTCGCCAGCTCTTAGACCACATCTCAGAGATATCAAGGCTATGTCATAGACTGTTTGGCTTACCTTGCTGAGCTCTGTCAACAATACAAGGGATTCTTCTTGGGATAAGAACCGTGAACGCCTGTTGTCTTCCGATGGCTTCTTTACTTTAGTTACAGGATTGTCTCCGTTATATAGGTCACGTTTTTTGGCATAACCGAACACCTGGCTAATTACGCCAAGTACACGCTTAATTGTGGCTGGCGCTTTACCCGCATCATTCATTTGCTTCTTCAACTTCTCTAATATAAATGGCGATATATCCTTCAGAGGTAGCTGACCAATATTAGGTTCTATCCAAGCTTTAAAAATATATTCTTCAATTTCACGTGTGTTGCCTCGTTTATCGAGTATGGCCTGTTCAAAATACTTGTTAAATATTATCTGTTCCCTTTTTCGTTGAATCCTGGCTGCTTCTTTTATGTCAGCCTCTTCTTTCTGCAATCGACGCGTTTCAGCTAACGTTCTTGCTCCAACACCAGTACGGTGCGCTTCCTTCAAATTGGCTAATGCTAAGACCGCCTTGTGTTCAGTCGCTCCTTGAGATTCCCACCCTATACGCTCTTCCCTAACCCTACCATCCAGCCTGTAATAAATCGTGTAATACCTATCCTTACGTAACTGCCCATGTTTTCTTGTTGGATGTTCTCTGTATCTAACACCGGGCGTTTTAGTCTTTTTCCATTCATAGCTCATATTTTAGCCTTTTTATTTTCTTGTCCAACCCATGTCCAACATTTATGCTGGATTTTTGTTAATCAATTTGAGCGCATTATTATTTCTTAATACCAGCCATATACTAGATTTACAAGACAAAGCTTATCAATTGAAATTAATAGTAATGCATGTCTTAACTACGCTGGCAGCGTAGAGGTCAGGGGTTCGATCCCCCTCGACTCCACCAGACTGGAAGGTAATGGGTGAGATTTTTCTGTTACATCATCGCCGACTTCAAGCTAAAAGCCGAGTCAAATAGCGCGTATCACTGAATTTGTAAAGGCCGCATAATGAGCGCTTTTGCAAACTTCGTTCCCAACAGGAAGGAGACTGAGCTTATGTATAAGAAGTTAAGAACGATGCTAAAAAAGCCGAATCTCTACGAAAAGTCTATAGAAAAATTTTGGACTGATCCCCACATTTCCAAAGAGATGCTTAAATCCCATTTGGATCCAAATACTGATCTTGCAAGCCGCAGACCAGATCTTATAGAAAAAGCGATAGATTTAATTACATCATTAGTTCCAAGCGGCGGGAAAGTCCTTGATATTGGCTGCGGACCAGGGCTTTATACGAAAAGATTATCGGAAAAAGGATTTTGCGTTACAGGCATTGATTTTTCACAAAATTCAATCGAATTTGCAAAAGCGCATGACGATAAAGGCAAATATCGGATTCAAAATTATCTTGAAATGGATTTCTGCGAAGAATTTGACATGATTATATTAATTTGGTGCGATTATGGAGCTTTGATTCCGAGCGAAAGAAAAGTTTTGCTTAAAACAGTGTATACAGCTTTAAAACCGGGAGGTTTATTTTTATTCGATGCATTTACCCTCAGCTATTTTAATAAACAAGAGGAAAGTAGCTCTTTTGAAATTTGCGAAAAAGGCGGATTTTGGAGTTCGGATGCTTACATATCTTTCTATGGCAAATATAAATATGACGAAAATGTTTTAGGTGAAAAATATATTATTCTTGAAAATGAAAAGGAGCGCATATTTAACCTTTGGACCACTTGTTTTTCGAAAAAGTCTATCAACGCGGAGTTAGAAAATGGGAGCTTTATTATAAAAGGTTGTTATTCCGGAATTATGAACAAACGTTATGAAGAAGATTCCGAGCTCATTTGCGTTGTCGCGGAAAAATAAGCAAATCATCGAATCTCAATGAAAATTAGGCTACAATGCTAACAGATGGATTTTGTGAAGTGTTGTGATGACTGATTTATTGGATCCGAAACAAGATTATATCTTCAAGAACATATTTGGCGTAGAGCAGAACAAAGCGCTTTTGATTTCATTCTTGAATGCCTTGTTCAAGGGGGCTCCTTACATTGTAGACCTGACTTTTGATAATCCTAATATAGAAAAAATTCTTGAGAAAGATAAGGCAAGCCGTCTCGATATCAAGGCTACGACGGATAATAAAACAAAAATAGATATTGAAATTCAGATTAAAAATACCGGCGAGATTCCACAGCGAGCGTTCCATTACCTCGCTAACATGATGCCTCGCGTCGTAAAAAAGAAAGAATCGTACAATGGGCCGAACGTTATCGGCATCTGGATTCTTGGAGAAAACGTTACCGATCGTCAAAACGCCATCGGCGAGGCCTACATGACGTTTCAGCCGCAAGATCCGGATCCGTATCAGATAATGACTGATCGCGCGAGGATCATTTTCATCGAGTTGCCGAAATTCAATCCGAAGAAGGCTGACGCGCAGGATCTTTTGACCGCCTGGCTCTCGTTTTTGAAAGATCCGATTTTCATGGACGCGTCGTTTTTGCAGGTAGAAGAAGTACATGAGGCGATGGAAACGCTTAAATACATCAGTGCTGATGATGAAGTCCGCGCAATCTCTGACTTGAGGCAAAAAAACATTAACGATTATAACAGCGAAATGACCGTAGCAGAGGAAAGAGGCATCGCCATCGGCGAGAAAAGGGGCAAAATTGAGGGAAGGAAAGAAACAGCAATTAATTTACTGGCTATGGGAATGAAGGAAGAGGACGTTTCTAAGGCTACGGGTTTCTCAGTCAATGAAGTGAAGTCTTTGTGGAATCAAGGATAGCCTAATAGATTTCCACGATCTGCAGTTGTATTGCGTCTTTACAGACGCAATGCTTATTCAATGAATATTTTTTGTTGTGAAATTCTGCAATCATTCCCTTTTATTGATAAGCGCCTGTATGAAAAATTATTCAAGCGCTTTTTACTTTTTTCAAAGCGATAACAAGCAGCACTATGCTTCCGGTGAAAAATTTCAGATCAGATGGAGCCAGGCCTAAAGACAACGCGATACCTTGCACTTGTTGATATACCAGCGCGCCCAGCAGTGGCGCCAGCAATTGTCGATTTAGCGTAGCATTGCCGATCATGGCTTCGCCTACCATCAAGCTAGCAAGTCCGTGAATCAGAATTCCAACGCCAATACCAACATCCATATAGCTTTGCAGCTGCACAATAAGGCTTCCAGCGAGACCAAACATGGAGCATGCCGCAAATAGTCCGAACATAGTATATTTCTCGATGCTGACCCCTTGCTGCTTTGCAAAGTTTAGATTCAGCCCAACCGCTCGAAACCTCAGGCCAAAGTCAGTACGCAGAAATACGGCAAATGGAATCACGCAACCCGCCATAAGTACGGTAATTACCAACATATTGCTGATGATATTCGCACCAAACAACCCTCCGCAATCAAAGAGGGCAATATTCGGTTTACCCATAATTCGCAAATTTACGCTGTAGGCCATGGTGCTGAGGATTATGCCTGCCAGCATCGAATTAACACGAAATTTCAGATGGATAAGCGCTGTGCATGTTCCCATTATTCCTGCACAAAACATGCTGCAAGGTATCGCAATGGCCGGGTGTATTCCACAGGACATGCAAACGGCACATATCGCCCCACCTAAAGGATATGCACCGTCAGCGGTCAAATCCGCAAAATCCAAAAACCGAAACGGAATCATGATGCCATAGGCTATTATCGCCAGAATAAGGCCCTGTTGCAGTCCGTTTATGATAAGGTCAGCAGACACTTTCCCCTCCACCGTGCAGCAGATTTTGATCCTCAAACTTGTGAAACATTTCCAGTAAAGAGTGAATCTTTAAATTCGATTTTTTGCGTCCATTCACATCAACAACAATTCGGCCTTTATGCATCATAATCAGACGGTCTCCGTATTTCACAGCGTCTTCCATATTGTGCGTAATCATAAGCGTTGTCAGTCCCAACTCACGCACAGACTTTGCGGTGTATTCCATCAGTAACAGCTGCATTTTGGGATCTAGGGCCGATGTATGTTCGTCCAGCAGCAGAATTTTGCCGTCCGAATTCAACGCCATTAACGTTGCGATAATCTGCCGCTGACCGCCGGATAAGACGCCGATCGGCTGATCGATGAATTTTTCCAAGCCAATATTCAAAGATTTGACTTTATCTATGATCTCGTTTTTATGGCGCTTGTAGAAGGAAAAACGTGGAGTTTTCGTGCGGCCTAAGGCGATGTTCTCTAACATAGTCATGGAGGGAATCGTCCCCTTATTCACATCCTGCACAACCTGCGATACAGTGCCGCTGCGCCTGATTTCACCAGAGTCAGCAAAATATTCTCCGCTGATGATTTTCATCAAGGTTGATTTTCCGGATCCGTTTGCGCCAATAAGGGTGCAAAACTCACCTTCCTTTAGCGATAAGTCTATTCCCTTAAGAACTGGCTCAAAAACTCCGCTAAATGACTTTGTTACGCCGCTTATTTTTAACATATTATTACTCTACAGCAGTTGCGTTTTCCGGAATTTTAATCCCAAATTTCTTAGCCAACTTCTTATTCACAAAGCATCTGTAATCCTGCGTTTGCGGAAAAATCGGCGGTAGGTTTTTTACAGAAGCTCCCTTCAGCAGTTTTGCTGTCAGTTTTCCGGCATTTCTTCCAACGGATTCATAGTTTACACCAAAGCTTGCAAGAGCCAATCCATCTCGCACCGCCTGCTCCTCTGCGTTAAACACTGGTATTCCCATTTTTTGAGCTTCAGACGCAATGATTGGAAGGGCCGGCTGAGTCGGACCGCTGGTACCAACGTATATAAAATCGACTTTCCCGCGAAATTCTTGCATTCGCATTGGTATATCACGAGATTGATCCACCGGAACTGCAAAAACAGACAATCCTACTTTCACGGCCGCATCCTTCATCATCCTAACCATCGCGGCGTCGTTACTTTCAGAGGTAGAGTACAGCAATCCAACGGTTTTGACCCGTGGCAGTATGGTTTTCACAAAGTTCAGAAACGGCCCTAAATCCTCTTGATCAGAACTTCCGGTCATATTTTTATGAGAATGCGCCTTGTCTTTTATAAGACCTGCAGCAACCGGATCCATAATGTCGCAGTAAACCAGCGGAATATCCTGGACTTTTCCTTTAGCGAACTGCGCAACTGGGGTGGCTTTTACAATCATCACTTTCGGCTTTGATGCTTTGAGTTTTGTGATCATTTGTGAAATGAGAGTCGGATCAAAACCAACATCGGCGATTTCATATCTGATTGTTTTCCCTTCGATAAGTCCACAATCTGCAAGCTCCGCTTTAATGCCGCGCAGCGAAGCTTCAAGGGAAGCATGTGGCCCATAATTGGCAATGGCCACCAAAGGTAAGTCCTCTCTTGTGCTAAAATAAGTAACACCAATAATTCCACAAACAGCTGCAGTTGCAGCAAATATTTTCCTATTCATAATAAAGCCCTATAGTTTTCATGTTGAATACGCTGTTTCTAAATTGATTAATGGATTAAAATTGACGGCCAAAAGGCCAGGAAAAGCGCATAGAATAAGCATCGCTAGGCGAAGTTTGCTGAATTATGAATGATCTAGACACGATCAAAAGAAAAAATAACATTGTAAAAATTCCAAATAATTAAAAACCAAGACAAACGCAAGCGATCTAATAACGCCAGCGCCACCACACGTTTTTAACTATCTTGAATATTTCCAACATTTTTAGACACCCTTTTTTTATATAATACAACATTGTAATTATTTTGTCAAGTGTTTGACTTTTTTGGTTCATTTACCCAAGCTCAAAGCCGCTTTTTCGAAAGGAAATTTCATAAACTCGTCACCATAATTTTTATATCGATTCCGCCGGCAATATCTTCCTTTATAATTTTCCATCCAAGTCTTTCGTACCATGAATGAATGGTTCTATCGGTGGTATAGAGATACATTTTATCGAACCCGAAGTTACGGGCTTGTTGCTCAGCGTGATTAACAAGGGTTTCTCCGATCTTTTGCCTGCGATACTTTTCAACTACAAACAAATGGGCCAGACACGGGGAAAAATCCTTATTACCGGGAATATCATTCTGCGTTAGGCTGAATGTACCGACCAGTTCATTGCCGCAATCGTTATCAAAACACAAGAAACATATGTCCAGCTTATCGGTATTTAATCGACTTAAAAGCCGCGCCCCGTTTCTTTAATCGACGGATTTTTTGTATATTTCCCCCAAGCTTTAAGATACCACTGCGCAACGGTTGGAATAAGATGTTGATGGTTGACAAGATAATCGATTTTCACTTTTGTGAATTCCTTTTAGCCAGACGCATACAGCGTAAAATCAAAGTACCAATCTTTCCATATAAGAATTCTTAAATTTTATTCAGCACCTAAAGCGCTTCGCTTTAATTCTCGTTTCTTATATGATTTTATATATATTATAATATACTTTACTTGTGATAAACTATATTATAATATACTTTATAAAAGATGATTGATTATTTTATCGTGAAGAAAAAGATTGTTTTAAATATTCCTGTTAAAAGGGCTTTAAGGAAGCTTGGCCAGGATATAAAAGAAGCGCGGATCCGCCGTAATATCACCATTGCTATGATGGCTGAGAGAGCTAACGTTACGGCAATTACTGTTGCAAAAACCGAGAAAGGCGATCCATCGGTGTCTTTTGGAACCTATGCGACTGTTATTTTTATATTGGGAATGATCGACAAGCTGCAGAATTTGCTTGACCTTTCAGGAGATGTCATCGGCAGACAATTGGCAGAGGAGCAATTGCCCAAGCGTGTACGTCTGCCAAAACGATTAAAACCGAACCCAAACACGGGAGAACAATAATGTCATCGCAAGAATTCCAAGTACTTATTAAATCAAAGTAGACGAAATTGTGGCGCTGTGGTAACTCTAGCCTAATATATATGTAGTGAGAGCAAATATGGAAAAGCTTGCTGTGAGCCAAAATAAAGCCGGTTGGTTAAATACTGTGTATGTAGTATTGGGCAGTTTATTTATTGCCTTATCTGCCCAGATAACCGTACCATCAACGCCTGTGCCAATGACTATGCAGGTGTATGCTGTGTTGCTGGTTGGCGGGCTGTTAGGAGGTAAAAGAGGATTTGCTTCCGTCATGCTGTACTTGGCAGAAGGGGCATGTGGCCTGCCAGTGTTTGCCGGGGGAGCGAGCGGCTTGGGAATGCTGTGTTCGGCAAGAGGCGGATACCTTATAGGGATGCCGATAGCAGCTGGTTTAGTCGGATATATGACCGCGAGCTGGCATAAAGAGTCATTTTTAAAGCACCTAACCGCAGGTTTAACGGGGTTGACAGCGATCTACATTCCAGGCGTCACGTTTGTAGCCGTTGCTTTAGGAGATTTCTGGCAAGCGCTTGCTGTTGGCTTTATTCCATTTTTAGTTGCGGATACGCTTAAGATACTGTTGTTTGCAGGATCTATGAGTATTTCTAAGCGCTTGAGAAAATAGCAAAATAAAACCGCTATGTCAGGGCATTCCCAGTTTAAAAATATCATGTATCGTAAAGGCGCGCAGGATGCCAGGCGCGCCAGGGTATTTGCTAGATTGGCTAGAGAGATTGCTGTTGCGGTAAAAACCGGCGGAGGAGACGATCCGTCCAGTAACTCTAAATTGCGTAACGTTCTAGCCAATGCGCGTGGTGAGAATATGCCTCGCGATAACATAGAGCGCGCCATTAAGAAGGCCATGGGTGGAGAAGACGGCGCAAACTATGAAGAAGTTAGGTATGAAGGATACGGACCCAGCGGGGTCGCAATTATAGTTGAGGCGCTCACCGATAATCGCAAAAGAACCGCTTCGGAAATCAGGGCATCGTTTAACAAGCTTGGCGGAGCGTTAGGTGAAACCAACAGCGTCAGTTTTATGTTCGACAGGGTTGGCGTTATTGTTTATCCGCTTAATGTCAGTCCGCCTGATAACATGCTGGAATCAGCGATTGAAGCCGGCGCCGATGATGTAAAGGATGACAGTCGGTACGAGGTAATTACAAGCGTTAATAATTTTGCCGCAGTAAGGGACGCGCTAACCAAGAAATTTTCGGACCCAACTTCGGCCAGCCTCATGTGGCAACCGAAAACGTTAACGCCAATCGGTGACGAATCCGCCGGCACTCTGTTTAAGTTGATTGAGGCTTTAGAAGACAACGAAGATGTCCAGCAAGTCGTAGCTAATTACGACGTATCGGACGAATTCATGCAGTCGTATCTTAAGGCCTGATGCTGTCCAGGCGCACAGTTCTTGGTATCGATCCTGGGCTTAATAAGACGGGGTGGGGCGTGATATCAATTGAAGGGAACAATCTCAAGTACATTGCTCATGGAGTGGTACGTCCAGACAGCAAAAAGGACCTAGCCTCGCGACTTAACACTATCTATAGTGAAGTATCAGAGGTTAT
>JAISFO010000019.1 GCA_031263535.1 Holosporales bacterium | reverse complement strand
TCAACAATAATTTTAACTATAAAAACATTAAGTCCAAAAAACTGCGTCAAATAAGAAACAAACATGCATGAAGTCGTAAGAGAGATACTGGCTAAGATTAGAAACTTAACAAAAGTATGTGGTTTGGATGTTGAGAAAACCCAGCTTCTATTCATATTATAATTCACTAGGATAGATATACCTCTGGCGGCAACTGCACTGTATATCATACTTTCTGAGCAAAGAAAGAATATGGCAAACAAGATATAGTCAATAACAGTCGAAGTCATGGAAGAGGCCAAAAACCTAAGCAGAACAAAGTATATGCGCATAGAATCCAGCAAAGGATTAAAGTGCGAAGATTTGTTGTCGTCTATGTATATTGTGTCGATTGGCACTTCGATTATTCTGCCATTATTTCTTCCAACATAGGCCAAAACATTAATCTCATACTCATATCTTTCGCCACGCAGTGTCATAAGCTGCTTAAGATATCTTGCTGGTATGCCACGCAGACCAGTTTGAGTGTCCGATAAACTTTTCCCGATCAAAAACCTGAACACACGCTTAGTTATAATGTTTCCTATGCGGCTTCTAAGCGGTATTTCGCCGCTGAATTTTCTGCACCCCAAAACAAAAGATTTGCTGCTTTGTAATTTACTGGCGACTTTCTCGATATCCGCAGCAGTATGCTGACCGTCGCTGTCGGCCGTTACAACACCTGCATTACCAGGATAATTTGTGGTTATGTGGTTAATGGCGGTTTTAATAGCCCTGCCTTTACCAAGATTAACGCCATGCTCCAAAACTATGCAGTTACTGATTTTTGCTAGTTTTTTGAAAATATGGTCAGTATTAACGGCGCTGCCGTCATTAACAATAATAACTAAAAAACCTGATTTGGTAACGCTTCGGGCAAGATTTACCAACCCCATATCAGGGTTATAGGTAGGAATCAAAATAATGGGCTTGTTGCCATTCATTTTTTACAAGGTATAAATATAGCGGAATGCATAAGGCGCTTATTCTCACGTAACACACAAATGAACATATTGCCTTGATTGTCAGTTATACTGTCAAGGCCCAACCACCCGCGCATCACTTCATCTGCCACTTCAATCTGCTTGATCAATACAATACCATCGACCAGATGGTTCGCTTTTCCTTGTCTAAATTCTTCAACCGTTGGGACATAAACAAGATTTCTTCCACAATGATAGGCGGAAATAAAGTAATAATTAGCTACAAGAATAGAGTTTTTGTGAAAATTGTTTTTTATAAACTTTTCGGTTTCCGTTAAATCTGTAACGTCTAGTTTTCCCCTATATATAGCTTCTTTAGTAAAGCTACTCAGGTGGGATGTTTCTCTGCATATGAACGATGCGCCGCTGTACAAAGAAAAGCTAACAAAAACGATGGTAAGTATGGCTTTTGCTCTACTATTTACTAGCCTTGAGCAGAAATAGTACGCGACGATATAGAACATAGGAATAACGTATATATAATATCTAGCGTCACACCACACCCCAGTAATTATCGAGTAGCAGATCATCGGCATCAGAACCGTGATAATAGAAAATATTGCCATTTTCTTCATAAAAGAGTCGAGGCTATTTTTAGATTTGAAAAATATAAACACTATTGTGAAAAGCAAAGCGCATGGGAAATGTTTGTACGAAAGCTGGCTGCAATGACATAAAAACCAAGCGATTGAATCTATAGCGTCTAGTTTGTCAACGTATGACTTGATCATGCTGGTATAGAACTCGACCGTATTACCTTGAACTTCTATAAACGCGCAAAATAAAGCTTTAAACAAATAGACTGTAAATAAAAATCCAATCAGGATTTTGAATAATTCTTTAAAAAAGCCAACCGCACCAGTTTTTTCCTGTCTCAGCAATGGCAAAATTGGCAAAAATTGAAACATTTGACCGCGAAGTAATCCCGCAATGCCAATTAAAACACCAACTATAAAACCATTAAAGCGACCTGTGACCATACCCCAAAATATGACCATCAGTACAGTCCACGCCCATGGATCTGTGATCGGCCGATTAGTATTGCACCATATAGTACCATTACATAGTATCAAAGCTAGCAACAGCGCTGCACGTCGATCTGGGAAAAATTTCTTAACAGCAAATCCAAGAAAAATATTTCCTATTATTGTTATTGCTGATGAAAAGTATGCAAAATACAGAATGCTGACTCTACCGATAAACTTGAAAAACAAGCCGATTATTAATGAGAACAGATGATTTGGATATACACCTAACTGGCTGCTTGACGTGATGCCTTGCTCTAGCCCGGAATAGGCTGCGATTCCAGGCCATGCGGCCCTATCTCTAATAAAGCAAACTCCATTTGCCGTATATCCCAGGACATCATAATAATCAAAAAGGCCTTTGCCTAAGGTAAAATACAATATTTTAAACACAACGGACAAAAGCACTATAAACGAACAGTATCTGTATTTGTTTTCAACAATATAATCAAAAAAATTGCTCATTGCTTAACTCAAATACACAAATTCATCTGTAAGGTTAACCAAAGGTCGGAAAATGGCTATGTCTGATTCAGTTGCGCTCAACAAAAGGGGGCAGGCATCTTTCTTGGCAACAGGAATAGACCCAAACCCCTCGACAAACATCGAACTTTGTCCGTAAAAATCTCTAAGCTCTGCCGCTTTTTCAGGGCCGGCGCACATAATACCTGAAATGTTACCGGAAGGCACAAAAAACCTTCGATCCCAAAATGCTTTTTGCCCAGCTTTTGCATTGTCTATTCCGCGCAACTCTCGCATGACATGAAAGCAGTCTCTTCTTTTAGCCAACAAGCAACCTGAGACATTGATCTTTTTTCCGGCAGGCAAGCGCTGCATTTGTTCAACCGCCAAGACAAGCTGATCATCTGATGCAGGATATTGTTTCCCACCAAGAGACCACAAAAGCCTTCTCATTACATGTTTTCGTACATATTGCGGAAGCTCATGAAATTTATCGGCAGAAAAAATTGCATAACCAAATCTGTTAACCTCAACCTGAGCTTTAATAAAAGCGCTGGCGAGATGCTCCAATTCTTGTCTAACCTTACTTAGATTTAGAATTTTTCCACAAATTTCGGTTTTATCGGCATTCTTAGCCAATGCTGTTCGCACGCGGACTCTTTTATACTTTTGGTCGAAGTTGCTGGGGTCCTCAACCCACTTTTGCCCTTTGGCAGTTAGGTATTCTATTAGTTCATTTTTATAGACATTAAGCAAAGGCCTAAGCAGCACGACATTGCCAGCAGGTAATTTTACCGAAGCGCTCATCCCTGCTAATCCATAATCTCCACTGCGCGACTCCTGGCGTATAAGATGAGTCTCAATTTGGTCATCGAGAGTATGCGCAACCAGCAAATAGTCCGCCCCAACCTCATTACAAAAATCAAGCAAAAGGTCATATCTAGCCTGCCTAGCATACACCTGTTTGCGTCCGCACGGGATGGCGCCATGATTCCATTTCATAATGCGGTGGTTGACTGCTCTCTCTTTCATCCATCGGCCAACGGTCTTGGCCTCTTCGGCCGATTCTGGCCGCAGGTCATGATCAACCGTAAAGGTAAAAAGTTCGCCCCCATTAGCACGCGTCCATTGGTCGGCTAAAACAGCCAAGGACATACTGTCAGCACCGCCAGACAGCGCCGAAACAAAAACCTTTCCCCTTATGTCATGCGGATCGCCTGTAAACAAAAGCCGATTCATATTAGACGCGAACTTATCTTCTAGTTCAGATGACATATTCGTAATTAATTGCCTTTAGAGGCCAGTTTCGACTTTTCCTGATCAGCCAGCTTTTTAAGCCGAGGTGGCAAGTCTTTATAGTCAGTTAGCAATTTCTCAAGAGTTATTTTGGCGTCTTTCTTTTTGCCTACAGCAATCAGAGTTTTAGACAGTTTATAAAGCAGCTCTGGGGCTTGAGGGCTTTTGGGGTTGATTTTATACCCTTTGACATATGCCAAAGATGCCTCTCCATAATCTTTAACCGCACAGCAAGCCTCCCCAAGCCAACAGTATACCGCTTGGGATTCTGGAGAAGTATCCCCAACCCGAGCAATATACTGCTTAGCCTTAGTCTGCACGGTTTTATACGCCCCTTGCTCCATTAAAGCCTTTATTTCTTTTACTTCTTCGCTTGATTTAGCTGGTTTATCAGTTTTTGGCGGCGTTTTAACGCCCTCTGCTTTATCACCCTTTTTGGCTGCGGCAGGCTGGGGCAGTTTTTTCAGTGATTCGCCAAGCTCTTGTAGCGAAGTTTTTAACTCATCGAACCTAATGGCTATATCTTGATGCAGCTTACCATTTTCGCTGACCTGCTTGTCCAGAGTATGCTGAATCTGCTCAACAATACCAGTCAACTGGCGCAAAGTGTCCTCCATATCCGCAAGCCTAGCCTCAATCAGTGCCGCGTTTTGTCTTGCGTCCGCCTGTGACACAATAAGTAAGAGTGCTATAAAAAACCTAGCTATCATCATCTGTTCCCGAACATCGCCGGTGATTATAACCTTTGCGGTAAATTTTCAAAATCTAATTAATTACCCGCCGCATCTTTTGAGTTGTGAAAAATCAGCAATTGATGCAACATCATGGCGGTGTTTATGGGCACATAGCTCAGTGGTAGAGCGCTACGTTGACGTCGTAGAGGTCGTAGGTTCGAACCCTACTGCGCCCACCAGTAGTTTTGGTGGATTTTCAGAGATTTATGTTTTTTATAATTGTAGGGATATTGAAGATTTATCCCACTGAGGTCCCACGTTTTATG
>JAISFO010000018.1 GCA_031263535.1 Holosporales bacterium | reverse complement strand
TTTCATAATTTCTCCTTATTAAAAATCTGATGAACGCATATATGACATAATATTATACTTTTGTCAATATATTTTTTGCTCATTTTAAGATTGTTGCGAAATAGGCATGAAATTTGGCTCGGCGG
The DNA here is from genome assembly GCA_031263535.1 of Holosporales bacterium. Taxonomy (NCBI): domain Bacteria; kingdom Pseudomonadati; phylum Pseudomonadota; class Alphaproteobacteria; order Holosporales; species Holosporales bacterium. Next base: position 28,894 of record JAISFO010000018.1, on the reverse strand, counting down.
TATTTGATGTAGAAAATATCCGATCTGCTTATTGAATAAACCTGTTGACCATTGAGTTATATTTGTATATAATTCACTGCTCTTGACTATATGGAATAACAATGTTTGCTAAAATTGCTTTAGTTGTTGGTTTTTTCAGCGCGTCTATATCTTATGCGGCTCTTCCGCCGTACATGAATATAGGGATGGCTTGCGACGAAAACTATGCTAAACCAACGGCTGAGGCCATAGCCACTGTAAAAGCGTCAAACCCTGATACGCTTTTTAACATTATGGTTTTTGGTAAGGAAATTTCACCAGACTCTGTCGGAAAATTGGAAAGCATGTCTAACCCTCAGGTAAAAGTGTTTGTATTTGATATAGATACCCTTCCCATTGATAGAGAAGAGATGGAGAGGTTTAGCGTTAAGTGGCCCAATTTAATTTTCCTCAAGCTGCAGTTTCCTGGTATTTTTGCTCATCTTAACACTCAAGCTGATTTTACCAAGCGACTGCTTGGCTGTGATAGAGTGTCATCAGTGTTATGGCTAGATTCTGACTTGTGGGTATTTGATGATTTCTGTAAAGTCCCTAAATTTAGCACAAATCACAGCATCGTATTGTCTGCCGACTTGAATCAGATGACGGACGGGCGCTTAGTGGGCCTAAGGATGGGTAAGTCGGTGCATTCCTACACATCAGCAGGGGTAATGTATTTCGATTTGCAAGCTTTTTTGGAGAGGGGATTCAGCAGCGATTTGTTCTTACAAGAAGCCCGGCTGGAATTAAGGGAATACCAAAGAAACGTTTCTCTAGATACTACCAATCTAGCAAAATGCTTTTTATCTGCAGAGGAAGATATCTCAGCCAAAATGGCTTGCTTAAAACATTTCGTTAGTGCAGTTAAAAAATGCCCTTGCGAGGGTCAACCTGATCATTTAGCAGGTAAAGTATTAACGCAAGAATCTTTTGACAATATTCTGTCAGAGACAGCATCGCATTTCCAAGCTTGCCCGCAATTTGCCCAATGCTTTGTAGATTGGAATAAAGAATTTATGGATGTAGCTATGAATGTAGCTGCGGTTCGCAACACGCCAGGGCTGTTGTTTAAAAGAAGCATATTGGTCGGTACGCGGTGGCTGTTAAAGGATCAAGATGGTGTGACAAAAGCTTCACTTTTAACAGAAGATGATCGCGAAAGAGCCATGAATCATGCCGGCCTTGACGAAGCAGCATTGGATAAATTCATCACTTTTCCGTCATTACCAGTCCGATGTAACTTTAATCCGAAGAACTTCCTGTTTAGTTTATCGCCCGCAGATGATTATCATTGGCGATTATTAGAGGTCAGGGATTTCTCTGATATGGCACAGCAAATTTTACGGTTGAGTCCTGGGTTTGCGGCTGAATTAATAGAAGAGCTTAAAAATTTAATTGTATTACATTACGATGGTGCCATAAAGCCTTGGTCTGCTGAGTTCGCTGAATTAGCGCGGACAGATCCTGATGTACGACTGTTATTTGAGTTTTATCGCGATAAAATTCAACAAAGCACTCCATTTAGAGAACCATCTTTGCCTCCTCACGAATTGATCAAAGATGAACTGGATCAATTTAAAAATCGGCTGGTTCAGATAGCAACGGAACGTTTTGCCCCTTATTTACAGCACGCGGACGAGGCGCCATCTGCCGATTGACGCTTAAGGATGAGGCAATTAATTTGCCGAATGCCTTAAAATATAGTGGCGGACAACTACGGTGAAGTTGCGCAAACGCTACTCTACAATCTGCTGCCTGCTTTCTTGGATAAAATGGTGCCCAGAAGAGGACTTGAACCCCCACCTGCTATTCACAGACTAGGACCTGAACCTAGCGCGTCTACCAGTTCCGCCATCTGGGCACAATGATGCGATGATAGCACAAAGCCCTACGGCAAAACAGCAGTTACCTTAGAAAGGTTAAAGAAGCTTGAGGGCGAGCCGGCCCAAGCAGAGTCGGAGTATTCTGATCTGGAAAAGTTGTGGCTGGAAGAAAAGAATAAAATAGCCAAAGTGCATGAGACCAAGTCTCAGCTTGATAAAGCTAGACAAAGCTTTGAACAAGCGCAACGGGCCGGGGATTGGGCCCGCGCAGGCGAGCTTATGTATTCAAGCATTCCTGCATTGGAGGCTGATCTTGCTAAAACTGAAGGGCAAGTGACCAAATCGCGCTTTGTGCAAGAGGCCATCGATTCGCAGGACGTAGCGGCAATAGTTTCACGTTGGACGGGTATTCCGGTCGACAAGATGCTTGGCTCCGAGAAGGAAAAGCTTTTAAGTCTGGAATCGGCGTTGAAAGCGCGCGTGGTTGGTCAGGATCATGCGGTACAGGCCGTATCAAATGCGATCAGGCGTTCGCGCGCAGGGCTTAAGGATGCGCACAGGCCAATGGGCAGTTGTCTTTTCCTCGGCCCCACCGGGGTCGGCAAAACCGAGCTTGCAAAAGCGTTGGCATGGTTCTTATTCGACAGTGATAATGCCATGATTCGTATCGATTGAAAAAACACTCTATAGCGCGGCTGATTGGCTCACCTCCAGGTTATGTAGGTTATGAGCAGGGAGGCGCGTTGACCGAAGCGGTTCGTCGTCGGCCGTATCAAGTGGTCCCGTTCGACGAGGTAGAAAAAGCCCATCCAGACGTCTTTAATATACTGCTTCAGGTTATGGATGACGGGCGCTTAACCGATGGGCAGGGTCGCACTGTTGATTTCAGTAACACGCTGATAGTACTAACGTCCAATTTGGGTTCTGAGCTGATGGGACAGGATGAAACCAACGCCGATATCGAAAATCAAGTGATGGAGGTTGTTAAAAGTGCCTTCAGGCCGGAATTCCTTAACAGGTTAGATGAAATTCTGATTTTCAACCGCCTGCGTCAGGAAAATATGCGTGATATTGTCGATATTCAGCTTAAACGCCTTTTAGCCAAGCTTGACGAACAAGGTATTGTGCTGGAAATAGATGACAAAGCCAAAGATTGGCTGGCCCAAAAAGGTTTTGACAGTATTTACGGAGCCCGCCCTTTACGCCGAGTTATACAGAAAGGACTTGAAAATCCAATTGCGTCAAAAATAATCTCTGGCTTTAGTAGCGATCGGATAAAAGTCACAGCAGATGATGATACTTTAAAATTGTCGTAAGAATTCCAAAATGGTTATTTAGCTTTATTAAGCCTAGCTTTAAATACCGTTGATGGGTGGAAGGAAACAACCTTTCGGCCTGATACCCTGGCGGCTTCGCCAGTTTTTGGGTTAAATCCTGCCCGTTCTTTTTTATTCAAAACACAAAATACTCCAAGTCCAGATATTTTCACCTTTTCGCCACGGCGAAGAGCGTCCGCCAATTCAACCAATATGGTCTCGATGACGTCAGAGGCGTGCATTTTTGTAACTTGAAACTCCTCCATGATTGATGAAGTCAGCTCTCTACGGGTAAGCTTTAAAGATTTGCCGGCCATAATTTTTAAATCCTAAAGAGACCATAATGCTAACACAAAAGCGCGTTTCTGACAAATTCAAAAATCATGTAAATCGATATCGATAAAACCTTTATTTAATTAAGCGCATTATTGCCCAAATGATCGAAAATATGGGCATGCGTCATATCCAAGTGCAAAAATACTGTATCGCCAATGCTCTGGCTAAAATCAGCGCGGACACGGGAATTTACTAGCTGACCGTTCGCAAGCTTAGAATACAAGTAAACTTCGTTACCGAGGTTTTCGATCCAGGAAATGGTTCCTTTTAAGCAATTTGCTTCGTGTTTAGAGACTATGGTGATGTTTTCTGGACGCACACCTATTTCAAACGATTTGCCAACATTGGATGCATTGCCAGCAAAGACTGGGCAGCTAAGCTCTTGGCAATCAAAAGTTACAAAACGCGCCTCTTTTCCAGCGCCATTGCTTTGTAAAGTTCCTTCTATAAAGTTCATCTTAGGCGCGCCGATAAAACTTGCTACAAATGTGTTTTTTGGATTGTTATAAAGCTGTAATGGCTTGCCGGACTGTTCTATGCGCCCCTTGTTCATTACCACCAGTGTATCCGCTAAAGTCATTGCCTCGGCTTGATCATGTGTTACGTACACCATCGTTACGTTAAGTTGGGACTTGAGCGCGGCAATCTCGTACCGCATCTCGGTCCGCAAAGCAGCATCCAGGTTAGACAAGGGCTCGTCGAATAAAAAGGCCTTTGGCTTACGCACAATCGCCCGCCCAATGGCGACGCGCTGACGCTGGCCGCCAGAAAGTTGCCGAGGAAACCTGTCTAGAAGTTCCTCAATTTTAAGGATCTTGGCGGCTCGCATGACATGCTCTTTTGTGTCTTTTTTAGAGATCTTATGCACACGAAGGGCGAATGCCATGTTATCAAAAACGCTCATGTGCGGATAAAGCGCATATGACTGAAATACCATCGCAATACTTCTGTAAGCTGGGGGAACGTTGTTAACCAGTTCGTTATCTATATAAATATTTCCACTGTCAACTGTCTCAAGACCGCATATAAGCCTTAACAAAGTGGATTTGCCGCACCCAGACGGGCCGACCAAGACCGTGCATTTTCCGTCCTCTATATCGAGATTTACGTCTTTTAAAATATGGCTGTCTTTAAATGACTTAGAAACACAGTCGATCTTTATCGAGGACATATTTTATATCCAGTAAAAACGCTAACCTGCTGAAGGCGAACCGCCAGCATATAAGCAACACACCAACTTAAGCATAAGCCGGCGCTGGATTGTATACTGCTGTTTTTAATATTGTAAAGGCTTAAACGAGGGTGGCGTATGCTTGGAAGAGAAACAAAAATCCAGCGCGCCCCTCGCTTTGTAAAGTATTGAAGATGCAGGCGCAATGATTAATTTTCAATTAAGAGTTGATATATTCTGTCATCATACAATTTTTAGAATAGACACAGTTCGTAAGCCGATATAAAATGACCTTAGGCGTCAAGAAATCTTGGGTAATGACTTAAGAAGTTCTGGCGATTAGTGTTGCGCAGCGAAACGGGCGTCTTTTTCGCTATCACCTAGGTCGTTGCGCAACACGACGAGGGAGACTCGTAGGTGGGATCTTACACTTTTTGCAGCGTTTATCTAGGGCTAATTAGACATTGGCCAATGTTAAGCTTTTTTGGCCTATTGGAAGGCGCGCAATAGACGAAAGAAGAAGCGCTAGCTCAGATCGTAGATATAAAGACGTACGACTTACCAATGATTACTATGGGCCAGTTCTTACGGTTGTGAAAGGAGGGCGCAACTGTCATTGCATAACAAACCCAGCTTACCAAGGCTAAGCCTTGCCATAAACTGGCTCCCCGGGACGGACTCGAACCGCCGACCCAGTGGTTAACAGCCACTTGCTCTACCGACTGAGCTACCGGGGAAAGTGATGTCATCATCTCTAGCAAAAAACGATTATGTTTTCCATCACTGAATTTAATTCACGCCAGTAAGCAAGGTTGTGGATGCGGATCGTATGTGCTGACCGTCTGATTAAGGTAGTCTAGCGCTTCCGATATTTTTGGCAGAGTAAAATGATCTTTCCTTACCGTTGGCACTTGTCCGACCAAGCGAACTCTGTTCAATGCCATGATAAAGCCCGCGCGTGGATCATCGGCATCAAATGCACTGACCATAGACGCTGTGTCCCTGATGGCGCTAGGGTAAATCCCTCCTTCTCCATCACCGCGTGCAAGCTTAGAAAGCTCGTAACATTCCATAAGCGCACTAACGGTTGAAAAACCATAGTGTTCAAGCTCAGGCATTTCGCTGCCATCAAGCAATCTAATTTGAGTTCTAACACAGGCTTCAACGTGTCTTGCCCAACGAGAAGCTAATGGACCATCTACGCTTAAAGGCAATACACCATCAATCATTCTGGCTATGGACTCATCAAAACCGAATTTTTGCGCAGGGTCTTCGCCACCTTGATTTAGCGCATAGAACTGCACAATTGGCGCAACTTCTGCATACATAGTTATTAGTAGCTCCTGCCCTAATTCCAAAGCTTCTCGCTTCGTTAGAAGATTATCTTCCATAGCCGAAAATAAAGATGCCACTTGAAAGAACATAGAAAACTGCTCATGAACGTCGAAAGTGATAGCCTTATGAGCATACCCGTGCCCTGCCTCATGGAAAGCAACCGAAATAGCAGAGGCTACATTTGGCGTAGCAACTCTTATTTTTTTTATCGCTATGTGAGTAATATCCAACAATAAGATCATCTTTAAAATCATGCGCCTTCCTGAAATCAACCATTTCCTGAGAATCATACGGAGCAATAAAAACCTCCCCCTGGCCTATGATTTTGGAAAAGAAATCTTTTTCTGAATCGAGCAAATGCAATTTTCTTGCAAGCGAATCAATAAAGCGCGGCAATCTGTCTTGGAAAGACGCTATTGCGGCTGGTGGAGACAATTGTTCCATCGATTCAACTACCTGAAGCACGCCATAAACACCATTTATTTTGGCTTTAATATCATCGCATGGACCAGCTAATGCGGTTGTTACGAAATCCCAGTCGCTTAATAACCTATCGGGATCGGGCTCTGCGATAAGGAATGGGCGTTGTATAAAGGACATTTTGCGACCAGACATATCCATTCTCATCCCCAGCAAATACGGACGAGCAACGACCTGCAAGAAAAAATCTTGTGAGCATCCACGAAGATCAAGTCTAAAAGTTGGATGTTCGAAATTTGGGTTTTTATCGACACCCAAAATACATATATTGACTACAGGACCGCCTTGCGCAGGTTCAGCTTGAGCATCGTCAGTTGCAAGACCAACTCTAACAACCGGGAGCGTAGACCTATCAACCTCGGATAACGCTACAACAAACCGTGGCTTCTCTTCTGGCCAAATCACAAACTGAGACCAGCATGCCTCTTGCGAAAAACCTAACGGAGCAGGCATGGCCGCCTGACTGGACAAGCCAGACAACAGAAAAAATGTCAATAATACTAGTTGCTTCTTATTCATAATGTTACCTCATCAACGAATTCATGAAATCCTATTATGCAATCATAGCAATATCAATCAACTTTTGTCAAGAGAAAAATAATGTTAATTTGACAAATTATTTACTAAGGCGACTTTAGATGAAATTTCAGGCTTACTTAATTAAGGAGGAGAGCGGATTTTTCAGTGAAAAGCCGATCTGCTACCGGTCGCAAAATATATATATAGCAATAAAATTAAACTAAACGCACGACGCCGTAATTTTACAATAAATAAGGGATTTTTTGAAAGCGCGCTCAGGCAGAGGCGATTTTTTTAGGTATAAACTTTACGACCTCTTTAACCAACGCACCAAATGCATCGGGCGAATTGATGGCCATGTCCGACATAACTTTTCTGTCTAATACTATGCCGGCCTTCTTAAGACCAAAAATAAACTCTGAGTATTTGATTCCGTGCTCTCGAGAAGCGGCGTTTACCCGTACTATCCAAAGCGACCTTAGGTCGCGCCTGCGCGTACGACGATCCCTATACGCATATTGCAAAGACTTCTCTAGCCTTTCGACCGCTGGCCCAAAACAGGTGCTGGAACGACCAACAAACCCTTTGGAGAGTTTCAGTACTTTCTTGTGACGAGCCCTCGCCGTAACACCACGCTTAACACGCGACATATTTCACCTTATTTATACCGGCAAACAACTTGAGATAATCTTAGTATCGCAAGACTTAAGGATCATGGTGCCGCGACTTTGCCTTTTCATCTTTTGAGGACGCTTACGCAGGTTATGTCGCTTAAACGCCGAAGCGGCGACTACCTTACCCGTAGCGGTAAAGCTAAATCGCTTTTTAGCAGAGCTTTTGTTCTTTAGCTTGGGCATTTTTCTTCAAATCCTTAACAATTGCACATTTCAGGTATGCCCTTGAGATAACCTCATACCCTAAACGGAATTTCTAGCACCTTAATACCGCGTTTTCAAGGACTTTTTAAGTCCAAAAGATCGTTAATTTAATTTTACAATTGCCTTTGCATATGGTACTAAAGCGCCATACGGTCATTGCCACCCTTTCAAGACAGCTGACTTATGACAGAAAATCAACAATCCGCGAAAGGGAGATCGGTTGTTCCAAATTTTATTCGCAAGATTCCAGGAACGATTTGGACTTTATCGTTCGTAAGCCTGCTTATGAACTCGTCCTCGACCATTATTTCAAGCTTATCCCCAATCTTTATAATTGGACTTTTGGGCGGAAACAGCCTCGACCTGGGATTTGTTCGCGGTATTACCGAGGCGCTGGCTTATGTTATCAAGCTGTGCTCTGGCGTGCTTAGCGACTATATTGGACGGAGGAAGATTCTCGTCTTGATAGGATATGCGGCGGCTATATTCACAAAGCCCATATTCATGATGGCCACCAGTGTTTTTACCTATATGTCTGCACAAACGATAGAACGCGTAGCGAATGGCTTACGCGATACCCCAAGAGACGCCTTGGTGGCAGATACTTCCCCTAAAGGCATGAAGGGGACGTGTTTTGGCCTTCGTCAGGGAATGGCGTCGCTAGGCTCAACAATCGGCGGGATATTTTGTTGGCAGATTTTAAGTCACTTAGGTGACGATGAACCGTCAATAAGGGCTGTGTACATAATTGCGATCATACCGATAGTGCTGGCAGTACTGCTGCTTTGCTTTGGCGTAAAGGATGCGGTAGGGATAACCGCACTGAAGAAAAGGAAAGGATTTCCCATTAAACGCGAAGATCTGCGAGAGCTTGGCGGCGAATATTGGTATTTTATATTCGTAAGCTTAGTTTTTATGATGTCCAGGTTCAGTGAGTCATTTTTGGTCTATCGCGCTCAGACGCTTGGGCTTGGCGTGCAGTACCAGGCGCTTATACTAACGATTATGTATTTGTTCTATACCCCAACGGTTAAGTTAGTAGGAATCTGGTCCGACAACGCAGACAGAAGGCAATTTCTGGCGGCTGGTTTCATTTTTATGATCGTGTCTTGTGCGATTCTTGGCTCTGCGACCGAGATTTGGCAAGTATTTTTGGGTGTTGCAGTATACGGCGTCCATTTTGGCGCTACTCAAGGAACGCTGTATGCCTTAGTATCGGATTATTCCTTAAAACACCTAAAAGGCACAACTTTCGGCATATTCAACGTTACCTGCGCGATAGGCATGTGCTCTTCAAGCATACTCATGGGGTATCTGTGGGACAGGCACAGCGCCGAAGTTGCGTTTTATGTAAACGCAGGAATCGCGGTTGTAGCCACCTTTTTCCTTTTATTCCTTAAGCCATCGCAACGAGATAGCTAGGCCGCCTTATACAGTGGGTACGCGCTAAGCAATGACGCGTTGATGTCTTTGCCTTCTTTCGGTTGATTTGCCTTCAATCATTCCAGCAAGCTCTCTTTTGCAGGATTTTAGGTTACTTAACTCCTGCATATCTTCTTTATCTTGTACCAAAAGTGCCCCAAGCTTGATCTCCACCAGGTCAAGTAGGATCTCTAGAGACTGTCGTGACGTGTCCATAAAATTCACCCTCCTTCAGTCCTTATCCAAATATTTTACCGAATAACAAATTAAAAACCTGTTAACATAAAAGGATTTTTTTAAATGCCATATGATTTTTGATAAACTGAGCTTTTGCGCTAAATTGCCAAAAACGGGAAGGCTGGCAGGGATTGACGTTGGCACTAAAACCCTTGGTTTGGCATTAAGCGACTTGCTTAGAAACATAGCTTCGGCCGACCGTACGATCAGGCGTACTGCGCTTGCGAAGGATATTTTGGCGATTTGCAATTATTTTAAGGATAATCAGGTGTGTGGCGCGGTTATTGGCTGGCCATTAAACATGAATGGAGCCGAAGGCCCGCAGTGTGAGTATGTAAGAAAATTTGCCGATACGCTAAGCCAACAATCTGACATACCAATCCTGTTATGGGACGAGCGCCTGTCCAGCCAAGCCATGGACCGTATGCTGATACAATCCGGCGTTCGAAGAGATGGGCGAAAGAAAGTTATAGACAACCTCGCCGCCGCTTATATACTTCAAGGTACTTTAGACTTTATGCGAGGTTAAACCTTACTGAAGGCAGGCTCGTTCTATAGCGTCGGTTTTAAGGCGATGGCATTCTGGAATTCGCAAATAGTTTGAGTCTTTTTTAAGCATTCCCAAGCCGATTAGCTCCTGTACCGCAGAGCTGGCCAAAAACTCATCTGTCCCTTGTGCGCCAACCTTCTTTGCTAAATCTGTAATACTGATACCCTCAGCGGTTCTCAGCCCCATTATTAAGATTTCATTAAAGATTTCTGTTTTACTGAGTTTACTTGTGCGCGTACTGCCAATCGGGTCGGCCGCCCAAACCTGAATATCGCTCGCCCTTTCCATGGCTAAAACCTCGCCATCCTTGATAACCCTACTGTGGGCCCCTGGGCCTAACCCCAGATATTCCTGATATTTCCAATAGGCCAGGTTATGTCTTGATTCATATCCAGGCTTAGCGAAATTTGATACTTCATAGTGTCTATATCCCGCTTTAGTCAGCTTTTTGTGCACTATATCGAACTGCCGCAACACGACATCTTCATCTAACAGCTTAAACAAGCCTGATATGTGATCTTGATAAAGCTTGGTGTTCTCTTCTAGGCTTAGTTGGTATACAGAAATGTGCTGTGGATTAAGCGCTGTAACCCTATCCAAATCGTGATTTAGCATTAATTCTGTTTGGCCGGGTACGGCAAAAATTAAATCCAGACTGATATTGCTAAACCCAGCCTTCCTGGCCATAAGAAAAGCCTCTTCAGCCTGCTCGCCCGTGTGCTTGCGTCCAAGAAAACTTAGCAGATCGTTGTTAAACGACTGAACCCCAATCGACAACCTGTTCACCCCAGCAGACAAGCAGCCGGGCAGTTTTTCTTGATCTACGGTTGCCGGGTTAGCTTCAAGAGTTATTTCTATGTCATCGTTAGGCCAATATTGGACTGCAAGCTCAATAATCTCTTGTAAATACTGCGTTGGGATAAGCGACGGCGTTCCGCCCCCGAAATATATGCTGGACAGCTTACGACCGCGCAAGCTTAGCGCTTCGTGATGAAGCTCTTTTAGAATCGCTCGACGCCAAGACTGATGGTCGGGGTTACTGGTGGCGATGCTGTTAAACGCGCAGTAATTACATTTGCTGATGCAGTAAGGCCAGTGCAGGTATAGCGCTATTGTATCACTGGCGAGCATGCAGGGTCTGATGCGCCATGTGGGGTCAGCAGCGTTCTTTCGTTGTGACCGGTAACGTCTATACTGCGTATGGTGATTTTACCTCTGCTATGCGATTGGTACGAAAACATTAGGCCTCGGCCGTTGGGAAACCACGTAGGCCCTTCGACCAGATATCCAGATGACAGCATGCGCTCTCCACTGCCGTCTGGTCGCATCACACCAATATAAAATGTTCCTCTATATATCCTGGTGAAAGCGATCCAGTCTTTCCTTGGTGACCAAACTGGCGTTGCATATTGCCCATGCCCGAATGAAATGCGTTTAATATTACTGCCGTCTGGATTCATCGTGTAAAGCTGTTGAGATCCGCCTCGGTCCGAGCTGAAAACAATCTTATCTCCATCGGGTGAGTAGCAAGGGGATGTATCGATAGCGCCACGACTGTGGGTAATCCGCCTTACGTCTTTAGAGCGAAGGTCTATCTCGTAAATGGATGAGCTGCCCCTGTCGGATAAGCTGAAAATTAAGCGCCTGCCGTCCGCCGAAAACCTGGGGGCATAAGTCATGCCCTTAAACGACCCCACGAACTGATGCTGACCAGTAGACAGGTCAAACAGGAATACCTTACCAACCCCGCGCCTTAGCTGCCCTCTCGCATTTACAGTATCTACAAAGGCGAAATAAGTTATCTCTTGCATATTAGGGGAAAATCGTGGAGTCAGCACTATTTCCGCGCCATTTGTAAGAAATTTATGATTTTCGCCGTCGCTGTCCATAATGGCGAGCCTTTTGATTATCCGTCCGTTGTACTTTTGCTCGGCTACATAGACTATCCTCGCGTTAAGATAAGGGCCCTCGCCGGTTATATAGGAGTATACGCTGTCCGCGATCATATGTGCGATTTGGCGAATCCCTTTGTAAGAGCAGCTTAACGAAGCGCCAACAACCGTTTTTTCAGATAATACGTCATAAAGCTTATAGATCACGGTCAGCTTATCGCCATAGGACCGTACCTCAGCATTCAGAAGAAACTGTGTATTGATAAGACGCCAATTGGCGAAATTAGGCGCATCCTCAATCCCCTGAAGCTTTTGGATAAAGGCAGCCGAGTCTACCAAGCGCAAAAGGCCAGAATTTTCTAAGTCGTTTTCTATTATGCTTTTTATAAGAGATGACTTCGTTTGATCCTGGCTGCGGAAATCATGGATCGCAACAGGTATAGGGGAATACACTCCGCGATTTATGTCTATTGTAACTTCTGCAAAAAGGAAGCTGCCAGAAAACAGTAAAGCAAATAAAGTAAGAAACTTTTTCATCGACTTAACACATCCTTTGGATTGAAACGTAAAACAAAATTCTTTAAAGCGCCCTTAAGCGACGCGGGTACCTTAATCGGGCTGGATAGCATAACAGCCCTTTTGGCGCTTTCTGCGGCAACCCTGGTGCTTTGCTGTGACATGCACTTTTTTTCATCTAAGATCTTGGCGGAAAGAACCTCGCCAGTTTCACTCAACCGAACTTCTATTTCAACGATAATGTTTTCTGCGTCTTTAATGCCAGCCGGAACAAACCAATTTGGGTAAATCTGCTGTCGGATAGCTTCTTCTTCAGTGGCGCTAAGCGCGCTGACCCCTTCTCCCCCCTCGCTGGACGAGCTGTCGATACTGCCTAGCACGTCGTCTACCGTCCTGCTTGCCACAGGCTTAGCCACCTTCTTTGAGGTATTTTTCTCAACGTTTTTAAGCATATTATCGAACTGCTTATTAAGGTTTTCCTCTTTAACCACATTGTCCAGCACCTTCTCTAAGTCTTTTTTCGCTTTCGCGGGGACTTTTACGTCAGGAACCGCATCGCTATTTTCTTTTAGTGGCGTAGTTTGAACAAGCGGCTTTTCTTCCTTAGGGTCAGGACTTGCCGCCTTTTGCTGTATTTCCTCAAGGTCGGTTCGTTTTATAACTTCTAAGGTGAACGTATCGGGCACAACTTTCGAACGAGAAGGTATGCCGACAAACACAATCAGCAAAAACACAGCATGTAACGCTAGTGACAACCAAAGGCTTTGTTGCAAAGGGCTGCCTCCGTCCTATTTCAACGCTTTTCCTTTGACAGGCTTGTCTGGCATATCGGATATAAGCGCGATTTTCTTGAATCCGGCATTATCTAGCATGGCAATCACTTGCATAACGTCCTCGTATTTCAGTACACGGTCGGCCTGCAGGTAAAGCCGAACAGCGGTGTTGTTATTAGTAATGGCCAAAAGCTTGCTGATAAGCGTTCCTGCATCAACGCATATATCCCCGATACAGACTGACCCGTCGCGTTTGATGCTTACTATCAGGGGCTCTTCCTGGCCCGCAATTGCGGATGCTTCTGTTTTGGGAAGATCGACCTTGATGCCCAGGGTCAGCAGCGGCGCCGTTACCATAAATATCACCAGCAGTACCAGCATCACATCGATCATCGGCGTGACGTTGATATCGCTTATGATCGGGCAATCTTTACGATTTGAGCTAAGCCCTTTAAACAAGATCAATCTCCTGTTCCATCAAGCTTCTTGAGTAAAATCAAAATGAACTCGTTGGCAAATATTTCTAGGTCGCTTATATACGAAACTATGCTTGACGAAATTTTATTGTAAGCAAAAACCGCCGGAATTGCCACCGCCAGCCCCAATGCAGTAGCAAGCAGAGCTTCGGCTATCCCTGGGCCTACGGACGCTAGGCTGGCATTTTTTTCAAGACCGATGGCTTCGAAGCTGTTCATAATCCCCCAAACGGTACCAAATAACCCGACAAATGGTGAAATTGAACCAATGCTCGCCAGTGAGCTCAAATTACTTTCAAGAAAAGCGCGCGTCCTGACAATACAAACCTCAGCAACGCGTTCAAGCCTTTCTTTACATACGGTGGAAAACGCGTCGCGGTCACGGCTGGAAGCAGATTTCGCCAATTGGTTATGCTCATGCAGCATGTTGCAAAACAGCATCGGGAACGAGTCTTTGTCTTTAGAAAACATCATATGCATCTCATCAAGCGATTTACGCGACCAGAATGCTTGCTTAAAAGCACGCGTTCTGACTGAAAGTCTTCTGATGAGGATTTCTTTGTAGAAAATCAGCGCCCAGCTCCAGCATGAGGCGAATACAAGCAAGCACATCACGAACTTTACGGTTAGCGTTGCCTGATAAAACAGCGAAAAAGCAGACATACCCTGGCTGGCAGCAACGTCCTGCACTATCTTTACGGTCTCTGTTGCGGTGGAAGCAGTTATCATCTTGTTATGCCCAAAAACATCAGGGCGCAATTATACACTTTAATCGGTTGCTGTAATACAAAAGTTTTCAAATTGGCATGCTGCGCCGTGCATACTATAATCTAGGGTAATCGATTAGCTCGCTTGCTGAAAAATATGAAAATAGCCTTAATAGGCGCGCCTAATGTAGGCAAGTCTACTTTATTCAACCGCCTGGCAGGACGCAGGATAGCCTTAACGCACAGCCAACCTGGCATGACCAGAGATTGGCTTGAAAGCCATGCGTCTATCTATGACCTGAAGTTTGACTTGATCGATACGGCTGGTATTGACCCTCAAGCGGTGTCTGACCTAGCCAAAGAAATGAACGCTCAGTCATTGAGGGCCATACAAGCAGCTGAAATTATTTTTTTTATGATCGATGAAAATATCGTCGTACATAAAGATCTGGCGAATTTCATAAGAGCTTCATTTAAAAAAACTGGCCAGAAGCAAGTGTTATTGCTGATGAATAAAATCGACCGAAACCATGAGGTTTTGGACTGTCAATGTTTGGGATTTGGCGATCCTATCGGTATATCAGCCGAGCATAACATAGGTATTTCCGACATATATTACAGGCTTTTGGATATTTGGCCTGAGGGGGAAAAGGCTCTGAATTGCGACACTTCATCCAAACTAAAATCTCAAAACAAGATAAAAATCGTTTTTGTTGGTCGACCGAACGCCGGCAAATCAAGCCTTATCAACGCAACGGTTGGAGGCTGCCGCCTAATCACCAGCAAGGACGCAGGTACTACGCATGACGCGGTCGCGGTTGATTGGCTTTATAAAGGACGTAATTTGGTTCTCACTGATACCGCCGGGCAAAGAAAACGGTCAAAAGTGGTTGAACATCAAGAGTTTTTGTACGTCAACAGCGCCAATAAGGCTTCGACATTTGCGGACGTCGTGGTTTTGGTAGTTGACGCTTTGTATCCTTTGGAAAAGCAGGATTTGACCATTGCCAGGCATGCTTATGAAAGCGGCAAACCAGTGGCAATAGCACTAAACAAGTGGGATTTGGTAAAGAACCAAAAAGCTGTTATGGAAGAGACTAAATATCAGGTCAGCCATGCTTTGTCACAGCTTGGTGGGGAAGCCTCAATTATTCCAGTTTCTGCAGTAAAGTCACAAAACCTCAATAAGTTGATAGATTACTGCATAGATGTTTACGGAAAAATGGGTACTGAAATCAGTACCAGTAAGCTAAATCAGTGGCTGAAGCAGGCTTTGGAAGAAAAAGCTCCGCCACTTTTCAAGCAGCGTGAGGTTAGGATAAAGTACATAACTCAGATCGGTACTCACCCGCTGAAGTTTGTTCTGTTTGCAAACACATCCGTGTTACTAAAATCATATGAAAGGTATTTACTGAACAGTTTGCGGCAAGCTTTCTCATTATGGGGAGGGCCGTTAGTGTTTCAGTATCGCAAAGAAGAAAATCCTTACAACTAAAATAGGGATTAGATTTGTATTCTTGACATTTTGGTGAAGATATTGTACAATCATCCTGTACAAGTAAGGGAGGGGGCAATATGAAAGAAGTGTCTTACAGTGAGGCGCGCCAAAACTTGGCCAGCATCTTATCTGCTGTGTGCGATAACAATGTTCCCGTTTATGTCAAAAGAAAAAACGGCCAAAAGGCTGTCATAATCTCTGCTGAGGAATATGAATCGATGGACGAAACTTCATATTTGTTGCGATCCGAAGCCAACAGACGATACCTTATGGAATCTGTAAAACAAGCCGATAGCGAGGAAACGATTTCGTTTGAAAAATTAACCAGTGAATATTGAGTTTACGCTCAAGTTTCGTGATGATTTTGAATATTGGAAGAAACGCGACAGAAAAACCTCCGACAAAGTACTGCGCTTAATAAACGAAATAAAATGTTGCCCACTCAATGGGGTCGGTAAACCTGAGCCGTTAAAATATGAACTTTCTGGGTTTTGGTCTCGCCGAATCAATAAAGAACACAGAATCGTATATCGTGTAAAAGGAGATGTAGTACAGTTTCTATCCTGCAGATATCATTACGAACTCTTGGAATGATAATTAATTACCGTCGGTAGCTCCGATATTACTTATTAAAGGCATCTTTTATGCGGAAATTGTTGATGGTAAGATATATACTATTGATTAAAAATATCCTCATGACAATGTCAGAGCTGAAAAGCAAATTTCGAGACCAGATTTTGCTCATAGCCAGTGAATGCGATATTAAAAGCGTAAAAATTTTCGGATCAACTGTGCGTGGAGACACGACAGAGAAAAGCGATGTTGATTTTCTTATTTCAGCCAAGGAAACAGCCAGTCTTTTGGATGTTGGCCGCTTCAAGTGGAAGGTAGAGGAGCTTTTGCACAAAAAAGTGGATATTGCATTTGAAGGATACGTACATCACAGCATTGCTGATCGTGTAATGAAAGAAGCTCAGCCGCTATGAAGATCGATTTGTTGTATGTTGAGCATGTTATAGAAACGGCCGATATAATATTGTCGTACACAAATGATGTTTCGTTGGAGAATTTTTCAAATAATAGGATGCTATGCGATGCAGTTATGAGAAATTTGCAAATTCTGCCGGAGCTGACACAAAGATATCTGTGAAAATAAAAAATAAATACCCCAACATTCCATGGAAAGATATCTCAGGATTTAGGAATATTTTGGTGCATGATTATCTTGAAGGCGTTGATTTACACATGATTTGGAATATTGTCTCAAGAGACTTACTGAAATTGAAAATAGCCTTTTTGAAAATAAAAAATGATATTGAGTAATTTACAAAAATCTTCCACATAAAACGCTGTTATATTTTTTATTAATTATATAATTCACACATCGTTCGCCTTTGGAGTGACAATCAATTATCGTCGTAATGCCTCCAAACAGATACTACTTTTAGTGGCCTTTTTCTTTCATTAATCTATGCCTAATGTTTATTCGACATCACCGCGGCAGTTTATCAATACGCTCTGTTAGAAGAGTGTTAATGCCTTCAAGTATATCTTCTCTTGTTTTCGGATTGAACAAATGCTCACCTAACAACACTTAAATGGTTTTGTGAAAGAGTCCTAGAAATACGCCTACTAAGCCAGCTATAAACGTAGTATGATAGATTAGATAGGTGTTTCGCGTTATCTAAAAAATACGCACCATCAGCAAACGGCTAATGGAATGTGCATTCTAATGACCGACAACAAAACAGGCAAGTGAACGTTTGCCCAATTGCCTGTGTAAATCATCACAAAATCATCGAGAAATATTAAAGATCTGCGATCGGCGGGCGTACGAATTTGCCTTATTTTTACTACTGTCTCACTGATGCGCTTAACCTCATCATCATACGGGCCAGAGTTGTTAACCTCTCTTACAGCTTGCTTAATGTTTTCAGGCATAGGACGCTGCGGCATATCCGGATTAGTAGCACCACGCATCCATTCTATAAAATCCCTGTTCACATCGATTTTTCCGGCGGCAAGTAAATACCCTGCTGTATTAGTGATCCATAACACATCAGCTGATTCGATCATAATATTGTAACGTTCATTATCTATACCATCTACCAAGCTCATAATATCCTTCGTTATGGGATCTGTACGCATCCGATTGTGTACCGCCGCATAAAGAGCAGCATTTATACGACAGTCAGGGAACCAATGCTTGTCAGCAAGATGACTGCACCTTTTCATATCTTTTGCAATATATTGAATATGTTCAAGAAGTTGTGGATATTGTCGGAGAGGATCTGCACCATCAACGTCTTTGCCGATTGCGCCATTATATAACCTATGGAACCCCTTAGATAAATAATCTGTAAACCCAGAATCCCCCTGACCTTGATTTATCTCTACAATCTTAGCCCTCAAAGCTACCAAATATTTGATATGAAGCTCCGTATTTGGATTGCCTGCATACTTAGAAATCTTATCCAAGTCCTCTACCGTTTGATACTGCAATGGCGGTGTGAACGATACATCGGGATTCCCTTCACGCGCATCGCCCCCCCCCCCTCACATCCAAAAATCCTTCTAATTTCCTCTTCCCCTTGATCCTGCGGTGGCAATGTACACAATGCGTCGCTTCCCGACAAAGTGGCTATTCCTACACCAATAACCCCACAATACTCAAGGCATCCTGCGACTACTGCGCCAGAGACTGCTAACTTCTTAAAACTCAACTTTTCCTTAGACATATAATTTTTCCTCACAAACAACTAGGTTCTAAGTCACCCTGGCCCAGACTCACTTTTCAATTATAAGCGCATATTATTATTTTTAATTTCAATAATAAAATGCGTAAAAGACAATCACCTAACCAAAAAGGCAAAACATCCTTTGTTCAGATGGATAATTAAGGGCAATGCTCTATAGAATTCAGATAGACAGTCTCTTGTATAGAGTTTAACTCTTTTTAGGACAATAAAACACAGTTGCCTGTCTTTGAAGTTATCAACAATGGATCGCCCGCAGCCGTACTAGTTAATAAATTAAACAAATTATTTAAAGCAAATCAATTCAAAATCATATCCACTCCCTGATGGCAAATAAAACTTGCAATATTGGTATTTATATGTTATCCAACTAATTATATATTTATTGCATAAGATAGGGAAAATATGAAAAGAGTTATGATGATAGCCGCAATGATCATGCAGCTCTTCCCGAGTATCGCGGGTTGTGCGCTGCAGATTATGACTGACGGCGCAACATACGGACTCGATGGCACAGGAAGTTTGACAGCTTCTTATTCCTCAAAACAGCACATATTACTTTTGAGAAATGTAGTTCTCGTGTCTGGGGCTCTCATGGAGGTCAAGAGTCTCTCTGGATCCGATAATCCTGAGCAGAAGAAAGTGCAGTGTGCAGCAAATATGCACAGAGGAATAAACCTTTCGCTAGTACGGGTATTCATTCCTCGTTGTGTAGAAATACTTGAAAGCAATTGTTTTCACAATTGTAAAGCATTGAGCATGGTGGCTTTCGAGGAAGGATCCAGGCTGAGCAAAATTGGCGGATGGGCATTTGAGGTATGTCATTCCCTGTCGTGCATATGCATTCCATTTAGTGTAACGTGCGTGGATGAATACTGCTTCCACTACGATAAAAATCTAAGCAGCGTAACATTCGCTTTAGGATCCAAGATGTCCAGCATGGGTCGTAATGCTTTTGCTAACTGTCCTTCACTGGGATTCATATGCATTCCGTCCAGCATGGATAATATCGGAGAGCGTTGCTTTTCCAATTGTCAAAATCTAAGTCGGGTAACGTTTGAGTCGGACTCCAGGCTGACCAGCATGGGCCCCTACGCTTTTTATAATTGTTCTTCCCTGCCATACATATGCATTCCGCCCAGTGTAACGCGCATAGGAGGTAGCTGTTTTAGCATGTGCCTCAGTCTAGACGATGGGGTATTAGGAACATGCAAGCCAGAAGTGGTGGGACACAGTGCTTTTTGGGCCTGCCCTTCTCTAAGGTGCATATACATTCCATCTAGCGTAAAGAACATAGACAACCGTTGCTTTAGCGATTGTCGAAAACTAGACCTAGTAACATTCGAGCCGGATTCCAGACTGAGCAGAATGGGTGAAGGAGCTTTTTCATGCTGCTCGTCCTTGGCATCAATATGTATTCCGTCCAGCGTGAGTTGGCTTGGAGACAAATGTTTTTCTTATTGCCAAGGTCTAAAACAAGTAAAATTTGAGCAAGGGTCCAGACTGACTGACGCTGGCATTGGCTTTTTAATTTTCGATCGCTGCCCTTCCCTGCAATCCATATGTATGCCAGCTAGTGTGGAAACCAAAGCCAATGCCTATAATCTCGGTTGTCCCAATACGTGCACCATATCTAAACAGTGATTGTGGTGCTCCCAATTTTTTAGACCGAATTAATGCGTTTTAGAGTTTTACTAGAGCCTATAACCAAATCCCATTGCTAAACATCTAATGCTGCTCTGTCTATAGTGATTGCAACTTTTAGATGGTAATGGGATTATATATAAATATAATTATGCAATTTCAGGTTGCAAATATATGATGGATGGTAATTTCATTCTTTGGTTCACAAAGAAACTGAAAATGTGTGAAAAGTGAGTTAAAAGTGTTACTGCTTCCCAATGAATTGTATCCACTGACAGTTGATTTAGAGTGCAATTGTTTTCTGAAAAACGTTATTATGCGGCCAAATATTATTGTCAGAGGTTGCAGCTGTTATGCTGACTATTTGCAAATGCGTCGGATCCTAAAATGACACATCACACGCACGGTAATTTGTTTGAACTTTCTGCAGCCAACGTTGGCGATCCTCGTCACAAGCTTGTCAGGAACGCCGTATATTGGTCAGTTGCCATATCGTCGATCATAGCTGTACTGAAGCTTTGCGCTTGGTTATTTACCAACTCAACCAGCTTGCAAGCGGCTTTCGTCGACAGCCTTATGGACGTTATTGCGTCGGCAACTGCCGTGTTTGCAATTTCTGTTGCCCATAAACCGGCCGATGGTCGCCACAGCTTTGGCCACAGCAAAGCAGAATCCGTGGCCTCGATTGGTCAGACTATGTTTGTTCTGGGCAGCGGTATACTTCTGATCATGGAGGTGCTTGAGCATATTTTCAACCACGAGCAAGTGAAAGAAGCCGAAACAGGCATGTGGTTAATACTGATCTCATCAGCGCTTTTGTTATGTTTAATATTTATTCAAAAGTATGCCATTAAAAGAACCAAGTCTTTGCTGATAGAAGCAGTAGCGGTCCATTATAAAGGCGACATTGCATTAAATTTTGGGGCGATAATTGCTGTTTGGACAAGCGATAATTTTGATTTACCATATATAGATATATTTTTCGGCGTCAGCGTTGCGATATATATCTTTTATAATGCCATTCAGGTGTTTATTACTGCAGCCAAAGACCTAATGGACGAGGAACTTCCCAAGCAGCTAAAGGATCAGATACGCACGGTTGCCGAAGGTGTACCTGGCGTAAAATCAGTTGCCAGGCTTCAAACACGCTCCGCCGCTCATAAAAAATTTATCGTTATCGAGGTTGTAGTCGACAAAACCTTAAGCCTTATTGACGCCGATCGTATGGTAAGGCAGGTCATTACTGACATAAAAGACGCCATCAATGACTCAGAAGTAACCATCAGGCCCCTGCCAGGGTAATATTGTTTCTGGATGCTTTAATATACGTTACTTCTAACGCCAATCTTGATGATGATTACTGTAATTTCTGATTTATTGACCTCATAGATAATCCGATAATCACCAACCCTAAGCCTATAGCACCCCTCCCACTCGCCTTTTAGGGGTTTAAACCTATATGGAGTGACGGCTATACGCCCGCAAATTGCCTTCTTAATTGATATCTGCAGATTTCGAGGTATTTTTTTTAAATCTTCTACTGCGCTTTTTTTTAATATAACTCTCCACATCAATCATTTTCCAGCCCAAGCGTCTTCCACACTTGTTCTGCTGGCAGACTAGGCTCATTACGCCTTTCAGAAATAATCTTCATCCAATAAGCATCCTCATCGTACTCCAGCTGTTGCTTTACATATTTGGCGCACAGCTGAGACACCGTTGTTTTCGTCGCCTTAGCAATTTGCTTAAGCTGGCTTATCGTGTCTAAGTCTAGCCCCATGTTTATTCTGGTTGCCACCGCCATAAATGCCTCCATTAAAATATAAAATATACTATCACATTTGATAGTGAATGTCAATCATGTTGCATGCTAGATATACTGTGTTGCCTCCAAAACCGACTTAATAAGCGGGAAGGTTATAGGCTTCTTGGTTTGAAGCGAGGCCGAATCGATGCGGTCTACAAAATCCAAAACTGCATCAAATGTACGAGGAAGCCTGTCAATTGCATATTTACAAGACCTGAGATCAGGAACGCTGCCCCTGGATTTCAGCTGAGTAGTCAATATTGCTGCCAGCAGCACGTCATCGGGCGGCATAATCTGAACTGAGCTTAATGCCAATAACCTAGAGGCCAAATCCCTCAAACTAATATCCCAACTGGACGGCGCTTCTCGGTCTAAAAGCAAGAAGCTGCCATTTTTTTCTTTAACAATGTTAATCAGGTGAAATGCCAGCTTTTCGTTGCTTTTCAGCGTATCTATACCGTCCACCAGAAAGTGCTTTCCGACGCATTGCTCAACCATACTAAGTAGATTATTTGACATAACAAGCTCAGCGCCCACCATGCTCATCCAAAGCTTACCTAAATGAGTTTTACCGCAGCCAGCCTCGCCGTAGATTATCAGTCCATTTGAAGGCCAATTTGGCCATTTGATCAACCACTCAATTGCGGCTTGATTGGCTGAACCGACCTCAAAATCGCCCCACCCCAGCCTGGACTGGTCGTGAAAGTCAAGAATAATCTGATTCATATCAACTTAAGTATGTTTCAGATTTATGAAAATTCTCCAAGGCGAAACGCACGCCAACATTGATCACTGCGGCGGCAGGTACGGCGATTATGACGCCAACCACTCCGTAAAGCGAAATACCAGCATATATCGCAAAAAACACCCAAAGCGGATGCAGTCCCACCTTTGATCCTATCAGCCTTGGAACCAAAAAATTAGCCTCCAAAAACTGTCCCGTTAAGTAAATGGCAACTATAGCCACTACGTGATAGTCCGCACCAAACTGCACTATCCCAAGGAATGAAGCCACAACCAGCCCCATCAGCGCCCCAATGGTTGGCGCAAATGATAGAATGCTGCTTAAAAAGCCCATAAACACCGCCGCATCCAGCTTAAGCGCCCACAGCGCGATTGTATAGAAGCTGCCCATAATCAACGATACGGCCAGCTGTCCTCTGAAGTATCCTGACAAAACATCATCAATCCTGCGGCATATCTCGGCAAACATGGGCAGCTGACTTTTGGGCACCCAAGCGCGAACTGCGCCCGCCAGTTTGTCACAGTCCCTAAGCAAGAAAAATATAGCAAATGGCGCAATAACAAGGGTTGCCGCCCCCGTAGCAATAAATCCGCCACTGGCAAAAAGCTTAAGAGTAAACTCCAGCAGGTTTTTTGTAATCCCGCCACCCACATCGATCATAACCTGCTTTAGGCTTGCTTGATCAGGTATGGTCCAATGCTCGAAGACCGCATTTACAATCCCTGAAGACACTTCGGCAATCTGAGCGATGCACTTTGGAACTATTTTGATAAGCTTAACCAGCTCCATCTCAAGGTACGGCAGGAAAACCACCGCAAAGGTGGTAAACATCAGGACAAAGCCAAATGTGACAAAAAGGCTGGTAAGGGTTTTATTATTAAGAATCTTTGACATCCTGTGATACAGGGGGTGAAGTATATAGGCGAATATGGCGCTTGCGGTAAATGGCACGGTGACTACCCCAAATAAGTAAAAGAAAGCCGCAAACAGAACCAGCATCGTCGGCCAAAACAAAAGGGGATAAGATACTTTTTGCTTTTGCATCATCGAACTACGTCAGATCTCAGGTAAAACACAAGATACTGTATACCAGAAACAAGGGTTGTTATGCCAACGATACAGATAAGCGCTTTTGATGCAGCCCCTGTCCAATTGGTTTTTACACACAAATCGAACAAAATAACCAAGGCCAAAGCAAGCTGAAAAACAGTATTCAGCTTACTTATAAAAGATGGCTTGAAAGAGTTTACTGAATCAGCCGACGCTCTTATATACTGTTTGCAGAGTATATGTAGCGCAGCAGCCAGTATAAGCATATCCCGCGATACAATCAGTAAAAACAACCACAATGGCACAGCCCCAAGCCTGTACGCCCCGTAATAAAAAAAGAACATCAGCGCCTTATCAGCCAGCGGATCCAGAGCAGAGCCAAAGCTAGAAGAGGCGCCAAATCTACGCGCCGCATATCCGTCCAAAAAGTCTGTTACTGAAGCGCATAAAAACACCACAAAACACTCTGCAAATAACCTTACATTAAGAAGATAAAATACCACTGGTGCGCTGATTAAGCGCATGATCGACAGACAATTTGGCAGGTTTATGATTGGCTTTAACGAGCTGCAACAGCGACAGACAACACGCTTAGATTGTGTTCCCAACACCTGCCTCATATACGGCAGAGCTTGGCGGCTGGGCAGCAGTGTTTGCTTCCCGGTCGCCAGTCAAAGCCTCTTTTATGGACACGACAACCGTCTTATCTGGCAATACTGTCAGGTTAAATCCGCGCTCACTAACCGCCTTGATTAAGTTGTCGTCTATAACTATGTTAGCCGCTTCCAGTATCGTTAGATTTGCAGAGACATAAACAGTTGTTGATTCAAAAAAACTCGCCAAAACTGGCGACAGATCAAGCCAGTCTTTAACAGAACGCGTTCTTATCTTGATTACGGTTACTTGCTGCTCCGCTCCACTCTGGCCAAGATTTTTATCAGAACCGCTTGGCGTATGCTTAAGCCGCCCGCTTGAGGTGCCATCTAAGCTTTCTATTACGACCTCTTTCCCGTAAAGATCTTTTGCTTTAATGCTGGCTATACGTTCAGCCTCTGGCTTAAGCCTAACGTTTTTATCAATAAAAAGCTTAATCAATCTGTCTTTCGCCAGGCGATATGTAACAAAGGCCTCATATGCAGTAGGGGTTATTTTTTCCTCGTTTATAGTAAAGTCCGAGATATAGGCGGAGGGGCTTCTGATCGACGATCCAATACTTCCAATGTTCTGGTTCGGCTCGGCCATTGCCTGAATTGCCTCAGAGACAGCCAAAGCCTCACCCTGACGCAAAGCCTGATCTTTGGCCTTTGTAGCACTTTTATCTTCTGCTTTTACGAAAACGTCCTTGACCACAACAGTCGAAGCATAAGCCTCTAAGGCCCCCGATCCAACAAGCCAAAAGCATACAATCAATAATATTCTTGCAAAGCCAAGCATACTTAGCCCTAGTCTAAGGGATAATTTCAATCTCACTAAAGAAAAACTGAATCTCTTTGGCCGCATTTTCTGGACTGTCGGATCCATGTACGCTGTTTTCCTCAATCGACAGGGCGAAATCCTTCCTGATTGTGCCGCTGTCGGCATTGACCGGGTCAGTAGCGCCCATAATTTTTCTGTTTAAAGCAATCGCGCCGTCTCCAGACAACACCTGAACCACTACCGGCCCAGAGGATATCGACTTGCAAAGACTTTGGTAAAAGGGGCGCTCTTTATGCACGGCATAGAACGCCTCGGCCTGTTCGAAAGACATCTTAATCCTTTTTTGCGCAACTATTGAAAGCCCTGATTTTTCGAAATAGCTGTTCACAGCGCCAGTAAGATTACGCCTAACAACATCTGGCTTTAGTATAGATAAAGTCATCTCGCGCATTGCCGTTCTTTCCCTTGCTTTACAGATTCGGTATTTTTACAACAAATCTCTCCCTTTTGCCAGTCGCCATTTTTCCCTTGCCGCCAGAACACGGCGCTGTCTGGTTCAGATATGCCGTCACATAAAGACTTAAGCTTACAGGGGCCGTCCGCATCTGATCCAGAGGCGATATAGATTACTTTTGAAAACCCAAGCATCGTAATATCCGCATCACCCAAGGCTTCACAGAAATCAACCAACATCAGTATTTGGGCATTATTGGGATTTTCCTGTCTGTCGGTAAGCCATATTGGCTGGACAGTTGGCTGTGACGCGCTTTCTGACGATCCATGTGGGACGAACGAGCCCGGCCTGAATGTCCAAAGCAGGCTGTCCAGCGCCCTAACTCGCTCTATAAACGGTGAGAAAACTACCGCCCTCGCGCCTGTTCCAAAAACCTTTTCTAATAAGGCTGCACATATGCGGTCTACAGCAACTCCAGGAAATGTTTCGTAAAAAACGTACTCCAAAGGTATTTAAGCTGAATGGTATAGGCGCATGTTAGGTAATTCACCGCGCGTTTGCAACCCTAACAAAGACGGCATTTGCAATTACCAACAGCCCTCTCATCAACTGTCTGTTGGACGCAAGCCGCCCTTGTTTGAATGGATCGCCAAAACCACATGGTCAAAATTCGGCAGTCATATCTTTTAATGATCTGCTTACTCTGAATGACTTTTTGCCAGTTCTATCAATGCTTGGATTGTAATGGGCCCTGCATATCCATCATCAAGGGCATGTATCGCGCCAGCAACATCTAAGCTTTCAGCAGCCGTGACTACAGCTGAAACATTTGCGTCAGAGCCTAACAGCTCTGCTAATGGAGTGAGGTCTAGCCCTGTTGCAGTTGAGATTATGCTTTGTGGGGTATTTGCTGGAGCTCCTAGCAAAGTCTGAGCACTTGTTAAGTTTCCACCCGAGATTCCAGCCACAGCTTCAAGCACCCCTGGGATATTGTGAGTTGCTCCATCCTCAATGCCTAACACAGTAAGTGAGGTGCTTAAGTTAGTTCCAACGCCTGAGCTGTTCAAAGTGACGAGAAGCGCATCGATGGTATCCGCAGTGCTACCCATCAGAGACACAATATTACCAACATCAAATCCAGCCGATTTACCAACTACGCTGATGATTGTTGCTGCACCTGCACCAAGGCGAACTTGGGCATCATCTAGATTATCTATAGCAACAAGCGCACCATTGATTCCGGGGACAGTAGCGGCTGTTCCTGTATCGATGAGGTTGGCAGCTTGGGTTAAATCTCCTATATCTGCAGCGACATTAACTATGGCTGGAATGTTTTTATCAGTCCCAGCCAAGCCAAATAGCCCTGCCAAGTAAGTGAGGTTTATCTCATCAGCAACTGTGTTTATAGCTGGAATGTTTTTATCAGTCCCAGTCAAGCCAAATAGCCCTGCCAAGTAAGTGAGGCTTGTATTACCAGCAACTTCTACTATGGCTTGAATGCTTTTGTTAGCCCCAGTCAAGCCAAATAGCAATGCCAAGTGAGTGAGGCTTCCATCATCAGCAACTTCAATTATTTTTGGAATGTTTTTGTGGGCAGACTCAGTCAAGCCAAATAGCCCTGTCAAAGGATCCAGCAGGCCGGGAGTAGCCAAGTAACCCAATACTGCTGGTATGTTTGCATCTGTTGCCACCAGGGCAGCAGCTGCATTCAAATTAGTACTTAATCCAATTAGGCCTTCGACCATTGCAGGGAAAGTAGCTGCGCTATCCAAATATCCAGCAGCTATGCCCAGGTCTTCAGTCACCTGATCACTGCCTGCAGCATCAGCAACTGACGGCACAATCTCGCTTGCATCAAGGCCAAAGTTAGTAGCAGCTTGTGTCATTAAAGCAGGCAAGGTTGTTAAGTCGACAGAATTAAGCAGCGCAGGATAAGTGACTGGGATGGTTGTTGTAAACCAGGCAGCAAAGGTGGTAAGTCTGTCGTCTGTAGTTGCTAGACTGATTACTCCTGTGACTAATCCTTGGACCGTTCTTTCAGGATCGGCAAGTCCGAACAGATCAGCGGCTTGGTCGAGTGTTGCGATGTCGCCTGCCAGACTGGTGACATTTGGCAGTGTTACATCATCGCCAGTCAAGCCAAATAGCCCTGCCAATTGAGTAAGGTCTAGCCCTGCAGCAGTGATGACATCTGGCAGTGTTACTACATCATAGCCAGTCAAGCCAAATAGCTCTACCAATGGAGTGAGGTCTAGCTCTCTAGCAGCTTTGACTATGCTGACGATTGTTTCTGCGTCTGCGCCAAGATTAGCAGCAGCAAGCGCTGTCTGCGGATAAGTCGGTGCAGCTGCGATTATGGCTGGAACATTTGGGGCAGAGCCGAATAAAGTTGCGAATTGAGAGAAGTTTATCCCTTCAGCAGCCGCGAATATGGCTGGAATATTTGGGGCAGAATCAAATATCCCTGCTAATTGGGTGGGGTTTAGCCCTGCAGCAGCTGTGACTATGGCCGAAACATTTGCCTCAGAATTAAATATCCCTGCCAATGGAGTGAGGTTTAGCCCTACAGCAGCTGTGACTATGGCCGAAACATTTGCCTCAGAATTAAATATCCCTGCCAATTGAATGAGGTTTAGCCCTGCAGTAGTACCAACTAAGCTGGCGATTGTTGCTGCGCTTCCAAGGTTAGTAGCAGCAGTGGGTAAGTCGGTGACCTCGTCTGCCTGATCGATGACATTGGGTAGTGTTATATTATCGCCAGTCAAGCCGAATAGCCCTGCCAGATGATTCAGGTTTAGCCCTGTTGCAGCAGCGATTATGTCGGGAATGTTTGTGCCAGAGGCAAACAATGCCGCTAGATGATCCAGATCCAGCCCTGCAGCAGTTGTGATTACACTGATAATTGTTTCTGCGTCTGCGCCAAGGCGAACTTGGGCAGCAGATAGATTGGTTATACCAACAAGCGCACCATTGATTCCGGGGACAGTAGCGGCTGTTCCTGTATCGATGAGGGTGGCAGCTGCGGTTAGGTCTATACCTGCAGCAGTTGAGATTATGCTTTGTGGGGTTTTTGCT
>JAISFO010000017.1 GCA_031263535.1 Holosporales bacterium | reverse complement strand
GAACAAAGCATAATGGGTTTTGATCAAGACTGCTCGGAAGAAGAAATTAAACAGCAGCTTATGATTCCTTTAGGCTGTGAGTCTTTGGACGACTTATACGTAAAAACTGGGCAGTGTATTATAACTTCTCAGCAAATCAGCCAGGTGCTGGGGCAGCAAAAGTCTGACAGAATAAAAGACCAGAAAGCCGGCCGATCTGGCCAGTACAAAAAGCTTTATCACACAATCATGGTCCAGGCAGAAGATGCCACAAATATCTTTTATAACCTGATAAACGTGTTTTTTGCCCATGATGCAGAGGTGCTTAACGTAAAAACAGAAGTGATAAAAGACAACAAAGTCATTATAAGCTTTGAAGTCTACCGAACTGATATACCGCAAATGCAAGAGCTTATGAAGTCTCTCTCCGATATCGAAAGTGTAATAAATGTCGAAGAGCAAATATGATATTGGGACTAGGCAGCGATATAGTAGACGTAAGGCGTATAGAGCGACTTTACTTACAATATGGTAAGCGTTTGGGAAGGTTGTTATTTACTGACAGCGAATGGACAGCTTCGCAATTAGGCAGTGATCGTGTGGCGTTTTTGGCTAAGCGATTTGCTGCAAAAGAAGCCTTTGTTAAAGCTTTGGGAACTGGCTTTGGGCAGCGTGGTAACATCGTATGGCGTGATATAGAAGTAATTAACGATCACCTCGGCAAGCCTAGCATATTCTTACGCGATCACGCCTTGGCCTACATGAAGGAAATTGCTAAGCAACATGGGGTGAATGAATACCGCTTTCATCTAAGCTTGAGCGATGAATTCCCCTATGCTATTGCTAATGTGTTGATAGAAATATAGAGCGCTGATGAAGAAGAACAAAACAAACTGGCCAAAAGAAATAAAGTCTATCGTCGGCATTTTACTTGTGATTTTGGCTTTTCGTACGTTGATATATGAGCATTTTCAGATACCGTCCGGATCTATGGTTCCCTCACTGTTGGTGGGCGATATGCCCGTGGTCGAGAAATGGGCCTATGGATACAGTAAGCACTCAATTTTGTTCAGTCCGCCTTTGTTTGAAGGGCGGATATTCAAGAAATCCCCTAAGCGTGGAGACGTTGTCGTTTTTAAGCTGCCCACAGATCCGTCCGTAAATTATATAAAGCGCGTGATTGGCCTTCCAGGCGACAAAATTCAGGTTATAAACGGCGTTGTTCACATAAACGGTGAACCGGCTAAGCTGACACACCAGGGCGAGTACTTATTCGAAGACGAGGAGCTGGGTAACAAGAAAGTCCGCACGCAGATGTACATTGAGGTACTGCCAGGGGCCGAAGACAAACCCCACACCATCATAAGGCATGACATAAACAACGAATGGGCTGTAAACAACACCCCTGTTTATACTGTTCCAGAAAACCACTATTTCATGATGGGCGATAATCGGGATTTTTCGAAAGACAGCAGATTCCTTGGCGCGGTGGGTTATGTTCACGAGGACTTTTTAGTAGGGCGTGCAGTCTGTATTTTGCACTCAATTGCAAACAGAGTTCGACTTTGGGAGTTTTGGCGCTGGATTCAAAACATTCGCTACAGCAGGATATTCAAAAAGATTATATAGCGCGGCATCTCCTTGAAGCTAGAAGAAATAAGCTCGCATATTGGCTATCAGTTTAAAGACGCTTCTTTGCTGTCAAAGGCCTTAAGCCACCCATCACGCAGTAATGATCGGTCCTGCTCAAACACCTTCGAAAGGTTAGAGTTCTTGGGGGACAGGGTCTATAACTTAGTGTTGGCAGCGTTGTTATATGAAAGCTTTCCACAAGACTGCGAAGGCGACTTATCAATCAGGTATCATTATTTCTCAAGCGCTTTGTTTATGGCCGATATTGCCAAATTAAGTGGTTTGGTTAAGCTGCTGGATGTTATGCCCGATAAAGGCGAACGCTCTGTTCTTGCAGACACTTTAGAGGCGCTTATCGGTGCCGTGTACCTTGACGGCGGGTACGATGCAGCTTCAGCAGTGATTAGGCGTTGGATTCAAGACCATGTAAGAAACTATCCTGTCGAAAATTTAAAATGTCCAAAAAATTTGCTGCAAGAGTGGTCACAGAGCCGCAAATTTGGAATTCCCGTATATGAAGTGGCTGATCGTAGGGGAACTGATCATTCTCCGGTTTTTACTGTCCAAGTCTTGGTGGGCAATGGCTTAGTTGGAATTGGCGCCGGGTCTTCAAAACAAATCGCAGAGCAAAAGGCAGCCGAATCCCTAATGAACCAACTTAGGAAGCAAGGCTTGTAAAATATTGGTGTTATCCAAGTAGCTCTTAGGCATTATTCAGATGTCAATACAGATTAATAATTTATATTGACATTTTTTGTCATTAATGATATTTTATAAAAAGTTAATTGGAGTCTTAATTATGATCATAAATAGAGTATATTCAAGAGCAGTTCTTGCATTAGCATATATTGCTGGTGGCGCTGTAACTTGCATAGATTCATGTTTTGCGCGATTTCCACAATTGAATGAAACACAAGTAGACAGAAACAATTCCTTGCCAGATTCTCAATATTTATCAGAAAATGGAATAAATTTTAGAAATCCCCAAGCATATACTGCCCTTATGAACGCTAAGGGACTTCCTGCCACAATAATAGTTGGAAGTGGCCGCATGAACGACAATGACCTTATTGCATATGAAAATCCTTATAACTACTTGTTAGTAGATCTCGTTAATTCTGCTGCCGCTGACACATCGTCACATTGGCGTGAGATAATAGGCTTTGGGGACTTTATCTTTCATTATGGTGATGCAAAACCTGATGTAGACAGCGATATTATGAAGCTTTCGGCAGATGTTTTCGGCTCAGGACAATACAATTACATTATTTTTGAGAATGTTCCTATGAACTCTTCATTAACTCGCCCTGCAATTGAAGATGCGCTTAGCCTTTTGGCGCCAGGAGGGGTTATAGTTTCATCTCGCTTTCCGAGAATCGCCGGTATAGGAATTTGTATAGAGGAGTTTTCGAATTTCATGCAATTACATTTTGGAGACAAGTACACCTTTTTCTATGAACTTGGAGAGGGCGGCGTTTTGGAAAATCACAGCGACTTTATAATTGACATAACCGATCCAGAGAGTGCTGCTAGCATGTCTGAAAAAGAGCAATTTGAATTACTTAACAGTCACAAGGAAACTTTTTTGGAATATTTTGGGGACAAAGCTAGAGAGCAAATAGCCGACATAGCATTTAGAGAAATTGTGCTAGGCAGTGCCTTTTGGCCGTCTAGCTCTGAGCAAGAAAGGAATACGATAGGCGGATTTGCCATGATTATTACCAAGAGATAGTATTATTCGTAGCTGTAAGGATTTTTTATAAATTTGGAGAAGGCTACCCTAGATATTCTGTTGAAATATCTATATAGCTTCTCCATGCCTAGATACGTGGTACTTAGCCCCATCGCAGAAACAGCCAAGCTACAGGAATGGTGATTCGTGTGGCGTATTTATAAGACGTAAAATGCACAGCTTGTAAACAAAGGCTACAATTATGAAGCCGCTGCTTACTAATTCTTATTATCAATTCTCACTCAAGAGGCCCTATATAAGGCAACATTGGTTCAATTGTATTCCAATTGTCATCAAACCAAAGAAACAATAGATCCCGCCCACGAAGAGAAGCCCTATCTAGCTTTATATTAATTGATTCAGATACCGTTTTTGCAATTTTTTTTCAAGTTCTGCATTGTTATTCCTGGATAATGCTCTAAAAACCAAGCATATGCCGCAGTACAACAAATGATACGGCCTTTTAGCCTTTCTTCGGCGATTGCTTTCGCTCTATAGTGCTCTTTGCCATAACCGTAGTTCTTATGTTTTTTCTCGACAGGGCAGGGTAGGAGTTGCGTATCTGTAGGTTCTGATTGCCGTTGCAAATCAGCTAACAGCCTTGTTGTTTGTCCGATTACATCATTCGATGTTTTACTTTCGGGCGTTTTTTGTTGGGAAAAACTAGACCATTCCGCTACAGGGCTTAAATTCATAAATGTAGTGTCAGAGTCACTGTCGCTACTCGCGAACGGACTGAAACTAGCAAACGCATCGGCGATTGAGACGATAATACTAAAGAGCAAGAGGGCTTGTATGTTTGACATTGTGTTTTTTCTAGATGAAAAATATTTAACCTAATATAAATTATTTTTATCCAACGTCAATGCTTAATTTTCAAAAATTAACAAACTGCATTTTTTAATATTAAAAACTTTATATTTGCTTATTATTTGGCTGATAAAAAGCGATTAAGGCTATTATATTGATGAATGTCGGCTATTTTTTGAACTAATGGCATAAGATATATTCCGCAGCTGTATCTCATATAGGTTTGACAACTTTTGGTTGTTATTTGTTTTGGCGAAATTAGGTATGACTCAGTATCTAAATAGTACTTTAGCTATCAAGATTAGAAGGATGGGGCTAAAAAAAAGTAACTTACAAACGAAAGCCGCAATTATAAAGCCGCTGCTTACTAATTCTTATTGGTTTCTATGTAAGGCAATATTGGTTCGATTATAGACCAATTATCATCAAACCAAAGGAGCAATAGATCCTGCCTGCGACAAGAAGCTCTATCTAGCTTTATATTAATTAATTCAGATACCGTTTTTGCAATTTTTTTCAAATTCTGCATGTTTATCTTTGGGAAATGCTGTAAAAACCAAGTATATGCCTCAGTACGAAAAATGATACGGCCTTCTAGCCTTTTTTCGGCGATTGCTTTTGTTTGATAATGCTCTTTACCACGACCGTAATTTTGATGCTTTTTCTTGACAGGGACGAAGAGCTGAGTGCCTGTAGGTCCTGGTCGCTGCCGCAAAGCAGCTAATGGCCCTGTCGTTTGTCCAATTGTGTCACCCGATGGATAAAAACTAAACCTTTCTTCTACAGTTGTACTTAAAGACGCTTCTTTTAGGGAAAAATTAGTCCATTCCGCTACAGGGCTTAAATCCGTAAATGTAAAATCCGTAAATGTATTAAATTTATCATCTAAATCTGATGATGGTCTTTTG
This sequence comes from Holosporales bacterium, assembly GCA_031263535.1. Classification (NCBI taxonomy): domain Bacteria; kingdom Pseudomonadati; phylum Pseudomonadota; class Alphaproteobacteria; order Holosporales; species Holosporales bacterium. The sequence goes on along the minus strand of JAISFO010000017.1, from coordinate 56,417 downwards.
AGCATTTCTTTTGGGGAAAAATCAGACAATTCTGGCACAGGGCTACCCATGAATGTAAAATTAGGGTCGTCGCTGCTCGCAAGCGGACTTAAACCAGCAAACGCATCGGCGATTGAGACAGATAATATAAAGAGCAAGAAGGCTTGTATGTTTGACATTGTATTTTTTCTAGATGAAAAATATTTAACCTAATCTAAATTATTTTTATCCAACGTCAATGCTTAATTTTCAAAAATTAACAAACTGCATTTTTTAATATTAAAACTTTATATTTGCTTATTATTTGGCTGATAAAAAGCGATTAAGGCTATTATAATGTCGGCGATCTATTGTTAGATTTTTGAACTAATAGCGTAATATACATTCCAAGGTTGTGCATAATATAGATTTAACAACGTTTAGTTGTTATTTGTTTTGGCTTAGATATGCATTTTAGGCTATCAAGATTAGAAGGATGAGGCTAAATGAAAGAAACAAGCGCTAAAGAAAAATTAAGATTGGCCGCACTCTATACATAAGAAGTGATCATGCAGGCCAGCTAACTTCACTCAAGCCTAAACGAACATATTTGGCGGATGGGGTGAGATTCGAACTCACGAGAAGGTTGCCCTTCTGCCGGTTTTCAAGACCGGTGCTTTCAACCGCTCAGCCACCCATCCTATGTCGAAGCCTTAGACTGGCATTGGCACAAAAAATCTAGCTATCTAATCGCTCAATTAATAAAGATATAAAGCACAAAATTCAATAGCTCACGCCTTCAGAAAGTGGATTACTAGCCGTATTTATGGTTTGGTGAGGACTTGTATGCTCAATCATCACTCATCCTATATCGGAAACAAGATCTCCATCAACGCAAGAAACCCAGCTGTCCAACCACCTACTTAATAAAGAAATGCAGCACAAAGTTCAACTAACCCTTATAGTTTTCATCTCTCGAAAATTGGTTATTTGCCGTGTTTATGGCTTAGTATAGAAAAGGCGGAATCATAGAGAAGGGATAAGTATCAAAATGGCTTATCGGTTAGCTTAGCGAGATTGTTTTTTGGTAATTTGTATTTCTATTTTTAAGCACGACGTGCTTGATAAACGCTAAACTGTTAAGAATTAGCAGTTTTTAGAAATCATATCCACTACCCATGCCGCTCATATCAGGTGCACCAGAGGGCATTGGTTGCTTTGGCTCTGGGCATCCGGCAATCATGCACTAAGTTGTTGCTATTAGCCCTACAACCGAAGTAACACTCTGCAGAGCGATTCTTACGACCATCATTTGATGGCAAGTGTTTATATAACCAACATTCTGTAGAACGCTGCCATTAATTATCTAATTAAACGCCAGCTAAACAAAGGATGTTTTGCTTTTTATTATTGAAATTTTAATAAAATAATATATATTTACAGTTGAGCCGATATGTCTAAGAAAAAGTTTAATAAATTAGCAGCCTCTAGCGCAGTAGTCGCAGGATACCTCGGGTATTGCGGGGTTATTGGTGTAGGAATAGCCACCTTGTTGGGAAGCGATATGTGTGTAGCTGCGCAACCCCTAAGAAGTCTTTATGATGCTTTACATGCCGACAGAAGAAATCCAAATATGGCGCCACATATCCAAAAGCTGGAAGCTCTGCGGGCTGAGGTTGTAAAGAGAAGTCAAGACCAGGGGGATTCTGGGTTTGCAGATTTTTTATCCGAGGCCTGCGATAACTCATATGACGGCAAGGTCGGCGAAAGTTGGAAAGATCCTTGGGGTCTTATGGAACAACAATATCCACAACTTTATCGGCATATTAGAAATATTCAAAGAGATATGATCAGAGGAGGCGAAAACAAGAAGTTACCTTTCGGTCATATATGGGCCGCTCTTGATGCGGCGGCATACGATCGAATACGTATAGCTCCTATAACGGTGAGTACTTTGGGTTCGCTATATGGTATAGATTTTATGGCCATAAAATCTCAAGTAGAAGTGCTTACTCAAACACTAGGACGTCTAGTTGCCGCTGACGGAACGTATGGCAATACGAGCGAGTATTTTGCATATTGGGTGCGTAATGCTACTAATCCGAGTATACAATCGCGGCCCATGCCTCAAAACGTTGAGCAAGCCGTAAGAAGGCTTGGGCCTAATCCTCATTTGCAGAATAAGTTGATTCAAGACATCGATGTTGCTGTGGCAAATATAAGGCAAGCACGGCTCTCCGCTATAAGGCAAGCACGGCTCTCCGCCCGAGCCCACGACCGAGTTTTTGCCCCACGGTTCCCTGCACTCACTACCGCCCCTCCCTCCACCATCAACTTCCAAGGTTGCACAAGACTGGGCGAGGCACCTCCTTTCCAGTACTTGGAATCGGCCACCATCAACTTTCAAGGTTGCACAGGACTGACCAAGGCACCTTCATTTCCAGTACTTGGAATTAGCAGCACCATCAACTTTCAAGGTTTCTCAAAACTGACCGAGGCACCTCCATTTCCAGTACTTGGAATCGGTGGCACCATCAACTTCCAAGGTTGCACAAGACTGGGCGAGGCACCTTCATTTCCAGTACTTAGAATCGGCGGCACCATCAACTTTCAAGGTTGCACAGGACCGACTGGGATGCAAACCTTTCCAGGACCATCAATCCCCTCCCCGCCTCAAGATCACACCGGACTGATCGACACGTCAGTCTTTATAGGAATTGAAGATTTAGGTGTAGATATCGATAGTGGGCTTGACTGAAGTGCCGAATTTTACAAAGCTGGAGAGTATGTCTGGAGGCGGCATTATAAACTTCACAGGTTGCGCTGAAATGACCGGGACAGCACCACTTCATAAGTTTAACAGCAAGCTGTCCAGGGTGAGCCTTGTTATAGCGCCCCCCCCCCCCCTATCATCATAGTGATACGGGGTTAACCGGCGTCCAATCATTCCCTGTTTTGCGAAGCGGCAACGTAAATAATCTACTTCAACGGTTGTACAGGGCTGGATGGTGCAGCCCTAACCTTTTCAGCACTTACAATATTCAGTAATAGTGGAGCCATTACCTTCCAAGGTTGCAAATGGTTAACCGGCGCTCTAACTTTCCCAGAACTCACAAGCTTGGGGAGAATCATCAATTTCCAAAGTTGCGAATGACTAAATGGTACGGCTGTCTTCTCTGGTCTGCAAACGATAGATGGAAGCATAAACTTCTCTGGCTGTACGCATCTAACAGGGATCATGTTAGAAAATTGCACTGTCAACACCCAACTGAGGCAAGCTTAATTTAACTAACACTGGGATCACCACAGTTAATCTTAGCAGTTCTGCATTGTCCGGCACTCTTAATATGACGAGCTTGATTAATCTTACGGCGCTTATTTTAACCAGGCGCACTGGTGTTTCAGAATTTAACTCAATACAGTCCGTCAGGATAAGTAGGAAATTAGCAGAAGACGTTGAGTAATTTCTCTGATGGATTTGTGATGATTTACACAGGCAAGTGGGCAAATGTTCGCTTGCCTGTTTTGTTGTCGATCATTAGAATGCACATTCCATTAGCCGTTTGCTGATAGCGCTACCCTTAATCATTCATCTGAACAAAGGATGTTTTGCCTTTTTGGTTAGGCAATTGTCTTTTACACATTTTATTATTAAAATTTTAACAAAAATAATATACGATTATAATTAAGTCGATAGTGACTCTAAGGTGAATCTGGGTCAAAGTGACTTAGAACTTAGTTGTTTAAGAGGAAAAATTATATGTCTAAGGAAAAGTTGAGTTTTAATAAGTTGGCAGCCTCCGGCGCAGTAGTCGCAGGATGCCTTGGGTATTTTGGTGTAGGAATAGCCACTTTATCGGAAGGCGATGCATTGTGTGCATTGCCATTGCAGGATCAAGGGGAAGAGGAAATTAGAAGGATTTTTGGATGTGAGGGGGGGGGCCGATGCGCGTGAAGGGAATCCCGATGTATCGTTTACACCGCCATTGCAGTATCAAACGGAAGAGGACATAGCGAAGATTTTTTATTGTGGAAAAGGTTTAGTAGATATTGAGACTCAAATTAAATTTTTGGCAGCTTTGCGGGCTAAGATTGTAGAGATGAACCAAGGCCGGGGGGACTCTGGGTTTATAGATTTTCTATCTAAGAAGTTCAATTGGTCCTACAATCATGACGCGATCGGCAAAGGCGGTTGTGATGCAGTTTTTATCGAACAATATCCACAACTTCTTAAACATCTTGAAGATATTGAAAAAGATATTATAAAGCGCTGGCGTTTTATTGACTATCATACGACACCTCTCCATTGTATAAATGCTGCTATTTATCGGCGATATGCAATCAGATGCGTACAGACCCCACAACGAAGGATATTATGAGTTTGATAGATGGTCTAGATAGTAGATCTTACTATAATATAAACGAATCACTTGACATGTTATGGCTCACTAGGGCAGCAGGGCGTTTACTTGCCGCCGGAAAAATCGATATGAACAGGGATTTTATAGAATGGATGCGTGGTGCTACTAATCCAGATATGCCACTGTATCCTATGCCTGAAAATGTTAAGCAAGCTGTAAAAGAGGTTAACGAGGGTGAGGTTAAGCTCATCAGTGAGACAGTAGCATTTATAAGGGCTCATCGTACAAAACGCCCACCGACTGCAGATCTTTAATTTTTCTCTGATGGTTTTGTGATGACTTACACAGGCAAGTAAGCAAACGTTCACTTGCCTGTTTTGTTGGCCAGTCATTTAGAATGCATATTTCATTCGTCGTTTGCGATGGTGCGTATTTTTTAGATAACTCAATAACCGACCTCTTTTGATTATTACGCTGCGTCTACAATCGATTCGTCGGCGCATTCCTGATGTTATATCTCCATCACTGCCACCATTTGAGCGTTGTTAGGTAAGTCTTAATTTAAAAAGCTGCAGCTTTCTTCGTATATCAAGAATCTCAAAAATCCTTGCTAAACAATGCATATGGACATAACATCAGACTCCATCGGGGCGTAGCGCAGCTTGGTAGCGCGCCTGCTTTGGGAGCAGGATGTCGGAGGTTCAAATCCTCTCGCCCCGACCAATATCAGCCCAAGACCCAGCTCAGTCTTTTATTCTCAATAATCTAAGTAAAGCGTTAATGTCTTCGCAAGTGGTATACTTCTTGCTGGCCGAAATTTTTAGCCAGCGTCACTACACCGACGTATCCGGTCTCAAACTGTTTTGTGAACTTTAGGTCTTTCTATATATGACACATAAGCTTTAATTTTTTGCTAATTCGTATTGCTTAAAGTGCAACTTTGGTAGATTGTCAAATTTGCGTTGATAGCGGTCAATATTCTCTGAAGTTACAAGATTTTTGCCTTGAGCGATTAATTCTATCATATAGGCGTTTGTGTGCTTCGAGTAATGATTATGATCTTTGTAATTATCAAGGTTGGCGACAATATCAGCGTCAGTCTCAAAATCAAACATTTTAACATTGGGTAATTTTGCAAGCTCGGCTAATATAATACGTCTGAATTTTCGATCGCTGGTCCTTGATCTGGAATTGCTTATATTATTTAACTTTTGCGCTACAAGCGAATACGGTGGAAAGAATATGATGAATGTAACCGAAGGATTATTTTTTATAAGAGGCAAAAAGTCGCTGTAAAAGTTTTTTATTCCTGCGGTATAGTCGGCCTTATTGCTAGTTAAAGGGGGGGGGCAAATTGGGAAGCAATCGCAAAATAGTTTTAACATCAGCTCACTGGAAAATAAGTGATCATCATGCCAATTATGATAACGTTCAAGCTCGTCACTCATTGAGAATGATGGGACGCGATTAATTAGCTTGAGTGTTAGAGGGGCTAACACAAGCGCAAAATTATCATAGCAAAGAGTCATATACTGCCAATGTACGATCAAACTATTATTGTACATTCCAATAGGAAAAGTTTCAGGGTATTGGTTTGGTAAATATGAAAAATAACACCTATCAATTCCCCATATAACAGTCTTTACTTGTCCGCTGTTTATTGCGCTTTTTACAGCAATTTGTTGAATATTTATGGCCGATCCAGCAAAAGACATTTTAATTGGTTTTCCGCCAAGAACCGCCGCGATCTGTTTTAGAGAAAAAAGCTGAGTTATGGATGTGCCAGCTATAATCGTATCGTACGGGTATGTTTTGGCAAATCCTGCGACCTGATATCTTGGATCCCAATACGGCGGAACTTTAGGGTCATAGCGATAAAGGCAAAGCGGATCGGCGATATAGACAAGCGTGGCAATCAAGAGTAAAAACAAACCCCACGCCAAGCAGAAAGCATTTAAAAATAGAGATTCTTTGCGATCACTCATTTAACCCAGTCTGGGATAACCCTGATGTATGAGACAACTTTACCGACGCCTTTTATATTGCTGACTACATCAAGGACAGTTTGCATTTCCTGTGGGTCGTTGGTCGCACCTATCACATATACCGTTCCATCAAGGGTTGTTGCGTTATAGTTAAACGATCGGACTTTACCTTTTGCAAAAATCGCTGTGCTAACTTTCGAGGTTATTGCCGCGTCCGACGAGTATCTTCCTGCGCCTTGGCGGTCTCCTACACGAATTTCGTTATAGATTTTGTCTGATGGTAGTACTTCTTTAGCAAGTTGAAGGGCTTTATCTCTCTGCTGCTCGTCTTTAGCGTAGCCAATCAAAAGAGCATATCCGCCCTTTGCGAACACGCTAAGTCGATCGTTAACGTTTATGTTGTACTTTGCCCACTTTGTATTGATGCGAGCTTGGATCGTTACGTCGCCTATCTTGCCGGTTATACCAGGCGTGCTGCGCAAGGCCGTAAAACCCACCAGCGCTGTTCCGCCGACAATCGCAACCGGGGCGCAGCCGCTTAACAGCACCCCAGCGCTTGCTAAAGAAAAAAATGCCTTCGATAACATGGGCAACTTCATTTGCTTTCTAACGCTGTAATTTTACGTAAGAACATAGCTCATGAACATATTTTATGCAACTTTTGGGGTGCGGCTATCAGTGTAGCTAACGCGCGCAAAACGTGTTAACATTACGACCATATCCAAGCCTCAGACATGAAAAAGGTATCAAGCATAATTCTGGCCGCGGGCAAAGGGTCCAGATTTGGGTCTAAATTGCCAAAAATCCGTCACACTGTTGGCGGACTGCCTCTGTTTTGCCATGTCATAAAGTCCTGCATGGACGCCGGAGCAAAAGATACTGTCTTGGTGATTTCTTCTGAGCTTTCCGGCGTTTTAGATAAAGTGCCGCTTTCTTGTACAGGTGGAGCCTCTGTAAAAACTGCTGTTCAGCCAATTCCGCTTGGCACTGGAGACGCGGTTTTACACGGCTTTAAGCAATGCTCGAAGGCATCTGAGTGGGTTGTTATTTTATATGCAGACACACCGCTTATCCGGCCAAAGACGATACAATCCATGCTTCAGGCGGCTGACAGTAAGACCGGCGTAGTTGTGCTGGCCATGAAGCCCGATGAAGATACCGGATATGCCAAGCTGGTTGCCGGTCCGGATGAAGCTTTGTTCGCTATCGTCGAGGAAAAGGACACCGTTTCCTACAACCTCAGGGACGGGTGCCGATTCTTATCGCTGTGTAATGCAGGTATGCTTATAAAGCAAGAGGTGGCTGAGCAGTTCTTGGATAAACTGCCGTCCAGCCCAATTACAGAAGAGACATACATCACCAACATAGTTGAGCTGGCGCGTGAGGCTGGATGGACCTGTCATTATGTTGTTGGCAATGCAGAAGAGCTTAGAGGAGTTAACACCAGGGCAGATCTGGCCGCCGTGGAAAAATCGTTTCAGGAAAGAATGCGTCGCGCTGCTTTGGACAATTGCGTTGGTCTCACAGCGCCAGAGACTGTACATTTTTCTTATGATACCATAGTTGAGCCAGATGCTACCATACATCCGTTTGTTACATTTGGTCCTGGGGCAATAATCAGATCAGGAAGCGAAATCAGGTCATTTTGTGTGATCGAGAACGCTGAGGTTAAACAAGGTGCGATAGTAGGGCCATTTGCCAGAATAAGGCCGGGCAGTGCTATACAAGAAGGCGCGCATATAGGTAATTTTGTTGAGGTAAAGAAATCAACCGTTGGCGTTGGCGCCAAAATCAATCATTTGAGCTATATAGGCGACGCCTCCATAGGCGACGAAGTTAATATTGGGGCCGGCACGATAACCTGTAACTACGACGGATTCAAAAAACATCAGACAACCATCGGCAATAAGGCTTCCATAGGGGCAAATTCGTCGCTGGTAGCCCCAGTTAATATAGGCGCGAGGGCAATATTGGGGGCTGGAAGCGTAATAACGGAAGATGTGCCGGAGGATGCTTTGGCCCTAGAGCGCGCCCCGCAGGTAACGCTTAAAGGAAAAGCGGAGAAAATCAGGGCGAAACGAACAGGCTTTATGGAGCAATCTTAATGTGCGGAATAGTAGGCCTCGTCGGCCACAAAGATCTGGTAAATAAAATCATAGACGGGCTTAAGCGGCTTGAGTACAGAGGCTATGACTCGGCTGGAATGGCTTTGGTAGAGCAAAATTCTGGCAATCTGTGTGTAATAAAAACGGCAGGGAAAATCGCAAATCTCGAGCATGAGGCTCATTCGAAATATAAAGGCGCTTCAGAGGCAGGAATCGGGCACACCAGGTGGGCAACTCACGGCAAGCCTACAAAAGAGAACGCACACCCCCATGCTACCGAGCTGGTCGCACTTGTGCACAATGGCATTATTGAAAACTATGCCGATTTAAGGAAATCGCTTCTGGCTCAGGGCATATCGCTGAACAGCAACACCGATACAGAGGTCGTTGTGCAGATGATAAGCCTGCTGCTGTCCAAAGGGGCTGTCCCGCTTGATGCAGTGCAGCAAACCATTTCATCTATACAAGGCACGTATGCCTTTGGCATAGCCTTTAAACAGCATCCAGAGATGATTATTGGCGCGCGCAAAGGCAGCCCCCTGGCGATTGGGATAAACGCGGACGGCAAGCTTTCGCTTGGATCCGATGCGGTTGCCTTGTCTGGATTTGCCAACCAAGTCGCATATCTGGAGGACGGCGATATTGCGCAGCTTTATACAAACGGCAACCTTAATATCCTTGATAAAGACGGCAATAAAACCGCAAGGCCATGGCAGCCAATCATCAAGAGTCAATCAACTCCCGATAAGAAGGGGTACGAGCATTTTATGCTTAAGGAAATATTCGAACAGCCTTCAACGATTGCCGATACGCTTACGCACTATATAGGCCATCCCAGCAGTAAAACAATAAATGTACACCCCAGCGGAATCAGTTGGGATCAAACAAACCACATCACCATTATCGCTTGTGGAACTTCCTACTATGCCAGTCTAGTCGCAAAGTACTGGTTTGAAAAGTATGCCAGAATACCAGTCGAGGTAGATGTAGCTTCCGAATATCGCTACAGAACGCCGCCTGTCCATGAAAAGTCAGTCGGCATATTCATATCCCAGTCAGGAGAAACAGCAGATACCCTGGCTGCGCTTAGATATATCAGGGATTTGGGCCATACTTGCGTTACCATCGTTAATGTCCCAACCAGCACCTTAGCGAGAGAGGCGAATGTAGTTCTTCCAACATTTGCCGGGCTGGAAATCAGCGTAGCCTCGACCAAAACCTTTACTGCACAGATGGCCGTGCTTGCCTACATGCTGATAGAAGCGCTGAAAATGCGTAATGACGTCGATTTATCTTTTGAGCTGGCAAAAGAACTCTTAGATGTAGATACGCTTATCTTAAAAGCATTAGACACAATGCAAGGCCTAACCCAACTTGCAGGGAAATTGTCCGAAACCAAGGATGTTTTGTACCTTGGCCGAGGTGTGCTGTATCCAATCGCGATGGAAGGGGCCCTAAAAATGAAAGAGCTCTCATACATCCACGCGGAAGGCTATGCCGCAGGTGAGATGAAACACGGCCCCATAGCACTTATAGACAAAGGTATGCCAGTAATTGCCCTGTGTCCATACGACAAAGAGGGCTTGTTTCATAAAATAGTTTCAAACATCTGTGAAGCAAAGACCAGGGGTGCGCAAATTTCCATCTTAACCTGCAAGAAAGGCCTGCTGCTGCTTGAAGAGGCTGAACTTAAATGCCCAGTTTATTTGTACCCTGACGCGACCCAACTTACCGCCCCACTGCTTTACAGCATCCCGATGCAGTTTTTGGCTTATCTTACGGCGCTTAATCGCGGGGTAGACATAGACCAACCCCGCAATTTAGCCAAGTCCGTCACAGTTGAGTAGTTTTAGCTTATTAATCTGTCGCCGATCTTAGCTCTTTTACTTCATCATCAGTAGGTTCTATAATAAGCTCTTCATTCATCTCATCCCATTCTTTATCGGTGAGTGGAAGCTCTCCTAGTTCAGCTCGCCTCGCATCTTCCTCTGCTCTAGCAGCTTTATCTTGCGCTTTCTCTTCAGCTACCTCCTGTTGCCGCCTCAGCCGGTGAAAATTTTCTAACTCTCTACGCTGTTCTTCTAGGTGGCGTGCAGCAGCAAGCTGCTTCCGGCACTTATCGCTTTGCTGTTCAAGCATTGCAGTTTGGGTAATAGCGCTGTAGCAAGCGACTAGTAACCTCACCGTATAACCTTGCAAACATTTTCCACCAGTACTTGGGTTGAATGCATCTTTGAAAGCGTGACACATCAGTGAAAACATCCCCTCATTGCCTGACCTTAGCATATAAGCACAGGTTAATAAGACCTGCAGCGGACAAGCGCCGGTTTCTGGATCTATATCCACCTTATCGTAACCATTGTTGAAAAAATATTTAACTATTTCGACTATTTCAGGTATGGTAGGATCTACATCACAGCTCGTTTCATTAAGTAACTTTGCACGATTCTGCATATGACGAATCACAAAACCCTCATAGCCATCACTAGCTAATTCCCCAGTATCTATAAGCGTTTTAGCATCTGCGCCATAAGCATTGCTGAACGCTTCCATAAGCATTTCTCCACCCTTTTCAGCTTTTATTCTTGGGGCAATAGCGTGAACATCTTCGTCTGGCTGAGCCCCAAATGGCGCTGGCATAGAAGAACTTGCCGATAACACCAAAGCAAACATACCACTAATTAAAACCGATGATTTGGTTACATTGCTCATCATTTTATCCCATGCAGTAAAATATCTATATTATTAATACAATATATTTTCTTAAAAGTCAAGTAATTTTTTAACTAGTAAAATATAATTCGTGCTTTATGGCTTTTCCAGCCAGGATTTGGCAGAGCTAACAGCAACGCAGCCAGAAGCTGCGGCAATTACCGCTTGCTTAAGGGTGGATGACGCAACGTCTCCGGCAGCAAAAATTCCGTCTACAGAAGTTTTGCCTGCATTGTCGGCTAATATATAGCCACTGTCGTCTAGACTGAGCTTATTAATAAAAATGCCGGTCGCCGGCGTATGGCCGATGGCAATAAACACTCCATCAGTTTCCAGCATACTGACCTCTTCGGTTATCAGATTTTTAACCGCAACACTTGCGACTTGCTTATTTCCTCCTCCAAATATTTCAGTTACGGCGCTGTCCCAAACGATATTCATATTCGGTAAGGAAAACAATTTGCCCTGATCGGCCTTATCTGCCCTTAATTCGTTGCGCCTGTGGATCAGCGTAACCCGCTTAGCCAGGCCGCTGAGGTAAATCGCTTCATCAACAGCAGTATTACCGCCGCCAACAATCACTACACGTTTATTCCTAAAGAAAAAACCGTCACACGTGGCACAGTACGATACGCCGGCGCCACAATACGTTTCCTCGCCTGGCACGCCAAGATGTTTGGCCTTGGCCCCTGTTGCGATTATAACAGCATCGGCCAAATAGCTTGTGCCAGATTCGCCTTTAATTCGAAAGGGCTTGCTTGAAAAATCGACTTCCACAGCCTCATCATGCGCTTGAGTTGCCCCAAGCCTTTTGGCCTGAGCCAGCATCGCTTCCGTTAGGTCAGGGCCTTTGATGAAATTCGCAAATCCGGGGAAATTTTCGATCTCAGTTGTGGCAGACAATTGCCCGCCTGGCTGAGCACCAAGCATCTGAGTCGTTTCTATACCAGCACGCACAGCATATATGGCGGCTGTACACCCAGCGGGCCCAGATCCAATAATCAATAACCGCGACTTTATTTCTTCCGACATACCTAGTACTCTGTCAACGCGATCTTATACCACATCAACGTCTGCTCAGGGTACGAAATCGACGCAATCTTAATAGAGGCTTAAATCTTAGACTTGCCGGCAGGTTGTGTTTCTGCTTATTTTACTAACCCGCAATTGAATATTGTGATTTTGGTCAATTTCGTTATTGTCTTATGGCTATACCAGCTATATAAACTGAGTGGTAGATTGTTTGTGGCTCATAAAGGAAAACACATATTATGAAATTTTCATTAAATAACAAAATCAAAATCACACTAATCGCTACGGCTTTGCTGGTTGCGTCATTTGGAAACGCATCAGCGCCAAGACAACTGGTGCAACAGGAATTAAACATATGCTATCCCGTGACACCTAATCGCTTAAATGATGTCACCACATCAATTACTTCATTGGCTTATAACACCCCTAATGGCATAGTTGTAAACGTATTCGTTGGTGAAATTTTTGATCAACCGGGCGACGAGGCGATTTTTGCGGAATTCGCAGAAAAATTCTCTCCTGCATCTTTTTCTGGGGACAATCCATGTTTTCGCCTATATCTCTTAGATTTAAGTGTCGAGACTGAAAAAGCCAAATTATACGCATTGCAAATTAACTCAGGGTGGCATTGGTCAATTTTTACGAAACTTTTTATTGCTGAGAATCCGGCTTTCGCAAATTTGCCGCATCTTTGCCTTGTAGACAGCGATACCATTTTTGTTGGCAGCGTAGCGCCTCTTATAGAAATAAAACTGGATGAGCAGCTATGGGCTGCAGTTAATGTAAAGGCCACTGATTCAAGCAGAACACTGCGCCTGATTGCTTTCGGCAGCAGATTTGGAGATGGAGAAGATCTGTATAACGATGCAAATAAAATTGGTGAATTAGTAAGGATGACTGAAAATCCCGGCCTTGCCGTATTTGACGAAAAATTACCTGCGCGTTTGCGTTCGTTTGAAATGACGCGAGTCGATCAATTGATAGATTCTGGAAGTAATTGGATACTAGACAGTGGAGTTTTTGTGTTGAACATCCCACATATCTTGGCAAACAATATAGTTTTACTTTTAGAGGGTTATTTTAAGGGCGTGATATCAGCTAAGCATGAAAACTCTGAAATGTTAACCGACGAATCTATTTTTGGTATCCATAGTACTAGAACTAGAACAGGGTTAGTTTTGCCATTTAGGTTTAATGTAAATATCGATCAAACTAGAGATCGAGTTTTCGGGTTCATGTCAAGCCTTGCAAAAACAGTTAAAGATGGTGAGCCAGATTTAATGGCGCTACAGAGCTTTAATACTGAACTGACGCATTACTTAGACCGTCAGGACCGTCATACCGTCCTTTTAGTCTTTTTAAGATTACTTTCAGCGCAAATTACTGCGGGAAATCCTAGTTTTATATCATTATTGCCATCTGTAGCCGCTGTTAACGAATACATTTATGAAGAATTGAATAAACACTCAATTGTTTATCATATGCAAGGAAGTGATGCTAAATTTGGAACGTTTCCTTTAAACGATCCTCGTATAAACTGTGGATATGGGTGGACATGGGCAGCGTATAGGGTACTCTCTAGGCAATTGCAATACGATGAAATTTTGGCCAACTTCGATGAAGGGGCAAGCGACTATATCACGCAATACTTGGGTAATGTTGGTAGGCGATATAGATCTCCTCAAAGGCTACCTAAATACCTTGCAGAGACAGCTATATCTACCATGAATGATCTGCATCCACAGTGGATACCACAAATATTTCAACTATTTTATCCAGATGAGGCTCAAAAACAGTCGCCTAAGCCGGCAAGCAAGGCCTCCACTGCGCGTGGAAGGGGCAAAGAGACAGCTGTATCTACCATGAGTGATCCGCATCCACAGTGGGCACCACAACTACTTCAACTATTTCATCCAGATGAGGCTCAAAAACAGCCGCCTAAGCCGACAAGTAAGGCCTCCACTGCGCGTGGAAGGGGCAAAAGGCCATTTCAGCGTGGTCGCAGGCCTACCTAGGTAATTTGGCGCTGTGTTTACACAGCAGCATAAGCTTAAGCCTTTAAATTTCGAGTACGAATCTGTAGACTGCCGTGCTGATCGCCTACTTAAGTTGGCGTTGAATGAAATGACGGTTGATGTTTGAGAATATCTCCAAAAGATTCAGTGAAATATTTGGCGGACTAAGGCGGACTGGCATCCTTAGGCCAGAGGATATAGATAACGCCCTGCGCGAAATAAGAATTTCGCTTTTAGAGGCGGATGTTTCCCTGCCAATCGTTAAAGATTTCATCAGCAACGTTAAAGAACAGGCGCTCAGTCAGCAAGTTATAAAAAGCATCACGCCTGATCAGATGATAATAAAAATCGTCAGCGATCGTCTGACGGCGCTGCTGTCAGAGAATAAACGAGACATTTTCGGTAAGTCGCCCCCTAAGCGCGTTATGCTGATGGGCTTGCAGGGTGCGGGGAAAACTACGGTTGCGGCCAAGCTGGCCAATATGTTTAAGCAAAAAAACATGACGGCCACATGCGATATATACCGCCCAGCGGCTGCGGAGCAGCTTCGCATTCTGTCAGAACAAGCAGGGGCAAAGTTTTTTACCCCAAAAGCCTACGATAATGCGGTTGAGGTCGCTAAGGAGGCGATGGCTGCTTTTAAGGCCAGCGACTGTCGCACCCTAATATTGGACACGGCCGGCCGACTGCATACCGACGGCGATATGATGCAGGAACTGGTTGCGGTTAAAGAGGTCATTGATCCAGACGAGGTCCTGCTGGTCGTTGATTCTATGACTGGGCAGGATGCGATCAAAATAGCCCAACAATTCATGTCGTTTGTTAAACCTACCGGTATCGTCATGACGCGTATGGATTCTGATGCCCGGGGTGGGGCCGTGATATCGATCGGCAAAATCACCGGATCGCCTGTAATATTGCTCAGCACAGGTGAGCGGCTGGATGATATCGAGCCCTTTGACCCCAGCAAGCTAGTCAAAAGAATCTTGGCGCTGAGGGATATATCCTCATTGGTTGAGAAAGTCGAAAAAATCACCAATCAGGACGAAGCGCAAAACAGCCTAAACCGTCTTATGCAAGGTAAATTTGACCTAAACGACTTGGCCAAACAGATTCAGGCGCTTAGTAAAATGGGCGGTATAAAAAGCATTCTTGGCATGTTGCCCGGCGTTGGTTCGCTGATTGATAAATCCCCGACCAATAATGAATCTGCGATTAAAAGGCAGCTTGCGATTATTCGCTCAATGACTAAGCAAGAAAAGCGCGACTATAAAATCATAAAAGGCAGCAGGAAAAAGCGTATAGCCGCCGGCTCCGGCGCCTTGGTTCAAGATGTTAACAGGCTTATAAAAAATTTTGAGTCCATGCTTGACCTTATGAAGCGGCTTAAAGGAAATCGCGCTTCGCTGGGTCAAATTAAACAAATGCTTACTGGCAAAACGCCGTGATACAGGCGAGGTCTCTAATCAACTATTCGGATTGCTGGTGATTTTCGTTGATTTTGAATTTTCTATCTATGACCTTGACCACGCAACAATCGGACCAGACATTCAGCGATGTCTCTACCATATCGATTACGGCGTAAAATGGAAGAATCAGCCAAAGAATATCAATAGGAACATCCATGCTGATAAGCAGGCTCATGCTTAAGAAAAAGCATCCCATAGGAACCCCAGCATTTCCAATAGCAGCGATGGTGGATATAAAAATCCACTGCAAAAGCGTAAATAAATTGCTTTCGACTCCATTGTTTTGCATGACATAGATGACAGTAGTAAAGATGAATGCAGCGCATCCGTTCATATTAATTGCGGTGCAAAACGGAAATGCAAATCTGCTGATCTCTTTTGATATCTTTAAGTTATTTTCCGCTGTTTCCATCGTTATTGGCAATGTTCCCACCGATGACTTAGAGAAAAAGGCCACCGATAACGCCGAAAACATGGCTTTCAGCGTGGCTAATGGATTGATCTTATGTGTCCACAAAAGTATTGGCAGTACAAAAAATCCCTGCACAACATTGGCCAAAAGTACTACGGCCAGATATCCGCCTAATCCCTGCAAATTGGTTCCATTTTTAAGCTGCCCAACAGCGATGGAGATAAATCCAAACAGAGCCAAAGGAAGCGCTTTCACCACCCAGCCAATGATGATTAAAAACATTCCCTGAACCATTAAAAAAAAATTATTCAGCGACCGAGATTCGTTTATTGGCATATGCCTGATGGCGACTGCGATGACGATGCTAATAAAAAGGGCGCCCATTACATTGTGCTCTAAAAATGGAGACAATATGTTGGATGGAACAATGCTCAGCACATAATTCGCATACTTTCCACTCTGGATAGCGTCAATTGGATTGCCACTGACTGCTGAAGTGATATTCGATGGAGAAATTAACAGATACAAAATGCATGCTACAGAGGAAGCAATCACCGTTGTTCCCACGGTGTACAAAAGCGTATGTTTTCCAATTTGTTTCAATTGAACGTTACTGCTATGCTGAGATATTGAGACAATCACCGCCACAGCGATTATTGGCAAACTCATGCATTTGAAAATTTTTATAAAAACATTTGATATAAAGTCAGATACAGGAAGCATGAAGTCTCCGTACCCGCATATGCATCCCAAAATGACGGCAATGGCGTACAGAATCCCCTTATGCTTCGTAAGCGTTTTTAAAAAATCACTCAATAACACAGTCGTATTCCCGAAGAGCTGATCAAGTATTCCTATATCGGCAGAATTATCAAGGTAGTAATTTTTAGGAGATTGATAACTAGAGGTATGGAGATTTTTAATCTTGACTTATTGGTCAATAAGTGATAATTCAGAAACCGACAAAGATTATAATTTTAAAAGGAGTACAAAATGAAAAGATTTATACCGCTTATACTTACGTTAGTTTCACTTACATGCCATGCGGCTGTGCCAGAGGTGCCGTCGGTACCAGCTCAAGAATTTTCATCTAAAGACAACTTGGATGCAGTAACACATTATTTGCATTTATCTCCAGAAGGGCGGACTGCTTTAGAGCGATTTAATCATGTCAAAATCTCTGTTAAAGACGGAAAAGTTGTAAATATTGAGTTTGACATGAGGGAACAATCTCTGGTTGAGCGTCGTGAAGAGGTTAAGCAAAATGTGGTGGAGCAAGTATCAAGTTTCTTAACCGAGCAATTCCCAGAAGTTGATTTTAATATGGATTTTGGCTGCTTTAAGGAAAATCTAGAGCGATGTTTAGTCAGTTGCACCCACCCTCATTGCCTTGATCTATTTACTGATGATTTTGATGTAACAATCTCTTGTTTTAACTTTAATAATAAAACTAGCTTTAGTTTAAACGAGAGTCAGAAAAAGCATATTACCGACACAATATTTGCCGGGATCATAGAATGTCGCAAAGAAGCCTTTTGCTTCTTGCTTGATTTGTTTCTGGTTGATAATACTGATGAAATTCATCGTCAAATACAATCTGCAAAGACCTCTGAAAGTATAAAGGGTGAAAGTGCGGATTTCGCCCTTACAATATTCTCAAAGAAGATAGGCATACTTCCACAGGGTAGTGAGTTTTTCGGTCTCGCAACTGATAAGATCAGATTAATCACTTCCGAGACCCTTGTTGAGGGCTTGGCCAAATTTGATGGGGCGGCGGATGCTGTGCAGCATTACAACAGTTTGCTGCAAACGGATGCATCGCAATTTTCACAGATTTTTAAGCAACATATTAATGATGTTCAACAAACAGTATTGTCCTCGATTATCACTAGTGACGAGCCTAAGCCATTACATAGTTGTATCACATTGGCTGTAGACGAATCCTACAAAGAAGCGGTTTTAGATAATTTTTCTCAAATTATTTTAAGAACAGCCGAGCAGCCTTTTTGCAAGAAAAACCTAGCAGTGTTTTTGGTTGCCCACGATCTAATTCAAAAAGTAACGAAGAAAGAAAGAGAGCTTGTTTTAGTTGATTCATACGCCAATTTTTTTGGCATGAATTATCCATTTATTATATTCAATCTTCGTATGCCTACCATTGAAGCTCAGGTAGAATCTTTTCTCCCAAGAGAAAATCGGCTCGCTTTTACAGAATCAGATCCGCTATACACGACTAATCATGAGATAGGTCACGGAATACATCAAGTTTTAGGACTGTTTGGTGAAAACACCAAGGGGCTGATGCGTGGATATCTTGATCATCCGTTTACAAAAGTGTTGCTGTTTAAAGAAGCAGACCGAACGCTATCGGAAATTTCTAGAGAGATGTCAAGATTGCTGACTGAGATCGAAAGTGATCAAAGCCAGATTTCGAGCTTTATTGACTTTTCACTACGTTTTTGGGTGATAAACAATGTATTTGGCGATCGGCTTCAGAAAAAGGGGGGAATTTTGCCAAGCGTAGAAGTTTTTAGAACAACTTATCCAAAGGCGCTTTTATTAGATATTTTTATTGATATCTGGCATGACCCTAGGGAAGTTTTTAATGTTACTGGATTATTAGTCGTAAACGGCACCCTAATATTAAATAAAACCAGCGATCTTGGATTATCTATCGAAAGAGGAATACCGTACAGATGGAACTATGGTTTTTCAACCAAGCAAACGAGAGAATCTTTCTGCCAAAATCAGTTACAAAATTTAGAACATAATTACAATTCTGAACAAAAGCAAGGGTTAGAGTTTGCAACATGGGTTTACAGAGAGCTTATACCGTCACTTGATCTTAGGCCAGACCTCGAGGCATTTAAGATGCTAGAAGCTTTATACAAGCAGCCAGGCTAAATAGTGGCATTCTTCCAAGAGGGCGCCCTCTTTTACAATACGTTTGCTCCTTACCTAATGATGGCGTGGGATATAGCGCTTAAACAAAGCTTTTAGCTTGTCGGTTACTTCTTTTGAAAAGAAAGGGGCGTTCTTGGTTTCAAGGAGGGAAAGATCATTGCGGACTGCTCTATATGCCTGTAAGGCAAATGTATCCACCCCCATGGCGGCAATTTCTTCTGCCATAATTAGCACATCATTTACTGTATGAACCCCCGGGGAAATTGTAGTACGCGTCTCGTACGCGACTGCAGAATTAAGCAGTAATGCTAAGCTTTTTTTGACTATCTCACCGCTGCCGGCCTGTCCGGTTATCTTACGGTAATCAGCGAACGTAGTTTTTATATCCATCCCTACCCAATCAAGCATGGGAAGCACCGCTTTGAAAGTTTCGTATTGAATGCCATTTGTGTGTAGGCCGACACTAAGGCCAAGGGATTTTATCTGTCTGATGGCACTAACAATCGCGGGCTGCATTAGGGGCTCGCCTCCGCTGAAAACAATGGCTTGAACCAAGTGCTTTCGCGACTTAATCTTGGCGAAAACTTCACCCCAAGGTATGGTGCTTTTGCCTGCAATTGGTTGTAGATCAACATTGTGACAATAGGCACATCGCCACATACATCCTTGGCAAAAAACTACGCTGGCTAAATGATCTGGAAAATCAATTGTAGTTACTGGCAAAAATCCGCCTACGATCAGCTCATCCATACCCTCTCCTTAACAACACATCCATTAACATTTGCCGAAGTAATAATAACACTAAACGAAGAATTACGCTTCATGTGAAAATTAACGTCCGAGTAGCAAGTAAATGTACTATAGGCTTTTTATGAAATCGTCAGCCTCTTGTGTCGGGCTAATATTAAAGTGACTCGGCGGTTCGGCAAGCACGTCAAGGCGGTTAGCTATCTGTATTCTACGTGCATGTAGGCACATAGGGCCTTTGGTTTTCGCGCCGTACTTTATATCACCTACTATTGGCCAGTTCATTGCTTTACAATGGGCGCGCAATTGGTGCGTTCGCCCCGTTATCGGTTCCAGAGCTAGCCATGTTTTGTCATCGTTAATATGTCTTATGATCTTGAATTTTGTTAAAGCTTTCAGCCCATTCGGGCTTTGATCTGGAACCATCAACTCTTCACCACCAATGAGCCTTTTAGCAAGCGGAATATCGACTATTCCCTGGCTTTCCTTGGGCGCACCCTCCACAATGGCCCAATACAGCTTGTTAACGTCTTTTTCTTTGAATAAATTGGTTAACACGCGGGCAGATTCACGGCTTGTGGCGATAATCAGGGCTCCTGATGTAGATTTGTCAAGCCTGTGCACAAGTTTCAGCGATGTTCCGTGTACGTGGTTATAGCTTATCAACATATCGTCAAGGCTAAGGCTGACTTTACTGCCAGCTTGTACAGGCAGGCCGCTTGGTTTGTTTATTACTATTAGATCTGTATTCTGTAAAATTATTAAAGGATCCAGCTTTTGCGCCAAGTTTGGATCGATTTGCTTACATTCAGTTGAAGCTGATTCCGCAAGTGAAGCAGGCAAGCATACCAATTGGCCTGCAATTAATCTATCAGACGCATGCGCTTTTCTGTTATCCAATTTGACTACGCCTTTTCTTATAAGCTTTTGAATTGCGCTAAACGGCAAATTAAAGTGCTCTTTAAGATACTTATCCAACCTGACATCAGCGTCTTTGTCTTGGATAACTGCTTCATTCCACTTCATGAATACTTTTATTTGACAAAATTTTACTATTTTTTAACCAAAAATTGGCACTATTAATTATATACGGTAACTTACGGAGGTCACTATGAAAAAGTATCATAAATTTAGTATTACACTTTTGACAGGAATAATGGTTGGATCGTCAGCGCATTCGGCGTTGTCCTCAATTCATCCGGAGCGCGAGGATGGCGGCTCGCTTCCTAGGGGCAGTTTATTATCGACGCATGATCCATCGAGCAGTCAGCAATCGGTATCTCTTGCTCTGCCAGAAGTGAGGGCTAAGGACTTGCCGATATTGTTTTCTTATGGGGAAAACGTACATGCCATAGCTCCACGCATAAAGCGGGCGGGTATATGGGGCGCATTTGTGCATAACGACGACATTTCCAATATAAATCGCCCTATTGAGCTTGTTACGCAGGAATCCGCAGTTGAAAAGCTTATTGGCGATATGGATTTTATAAAATCTTCCGTGGGGCTTAGCTTTACTGTCAAAGAAAGAGATGGGCTGATTAACACCGCTAAAAAATTCTGGCAAATGAGATATGACAAGATCGCTTTGGATCCAGAGACCGGCGCACAACCGCTGGAGCTTTTTAGTCGTTGCATACGTCTTGCTGATAATGACCCAGAAGGATTTAGTTTTTTTGTAGGTGCTCTGACAGACGCGGCTGATCCACAAACTGGCGGATTATGCTTGCAGGGATACACTGTAAGGTTGCTGGCAGGATTCAATTCGCTCGCCTATAACCGAGCGCAGATAAAATTAAATCCGCTGCTGAGAGAGTAAAACCAGAAAAAGCAACTTAAGTTCTTTAAAAGCGTGTAGGGCTTTGATTTTTTTTCAAGCCCTACCGCTGAAAGCAACGGACAATATAACACATCAACTTCTCCAGAGATAACATTCGCTCCGTCTAATCGCTAGTTAAGCTCAAATGTTATGCTGCTTAGGCTAGGGCATTCATTAAAACACCCTTCGCCAATCCTTTCTACACTGGACGGAAGCCATATAGATTTCAAGGAAGAACAACTATTAAAAGCATAGTTTTCGATTGCCCTCAGTTTTGAGCCTGGTCCAAACGTTACTCTGCTTAGACTAAGGCATTCGTTAAAACATCCTTCGCCAATCCTTTCTACACTGGACGGAAGCCATATAGATCTCAGGAAATGACAATTATAAAAAGTAAGTTCTGAAATCGTTTGCAATTGCGATCCATACTCAAACGTTACATTACTTAGATTGCTGCAGCTATAAAAACACCGATCGTCAATTGTATCTACATTAGATGGAATGCATATGGAGCGCAAGACGCTCCTAACACCAATTGATATATTAGCGCCACTTATTATATACACTCCATAAACATCCCCATCTATACAAATTAAATTTCTAGGATAGCAGGAGCATACTATTGCTTTCGGCATAAAACTAACAACTCCATCTATATCCATTTGATAGCAATTTTTGTCTAAAGAGACATCTAATGTACAATTTGCAATTTCTGGGGAAAGCAGCGTAATTGCTGACGCTATCATTATAACATTTTTCATAATTTCTCCTTATTAAAAATCTAGCGGATATACATATGACATAATATTATATTATTGTCAAATTATTTTTCTTATTTTAAGATTATTATTAAGGCTATATTGGCGATATTTATGGCAAAGTTAAATTGCACAATTTGCTTTGCATCGATTTGATTTGAATGAAAAAAACCCGCTACAGAACGGCAGGGGTGTCTTGTGTAATTAAGCGCGGTGGATGCTGGTTGTCAGTCTTGTTTATAAGCTGACACCAGCTTGCGTTTATATTACATTCCTGGTATAGATGAAGGACACCCCACAACTTCAGTGCCTTCAAGAATAGCATCTGCTTTGATTGTTTTCAGTTTCGAACCGGCCTCAAACGTTATAATGCTTAAGCTGCTGCAGCTATAAAAACACTTCTTACCAATCTTCTCTACGCTAAATGGAATACGTATAGACGTTAGAGAAAAACAGCAATAAAAAGCTTCTCCTCCAATTTTTGCCAATTGTGAGCCAAATTCAAACGTTATATCGCCTAAGTTTTCACATCCACCAAAACATCTCCAGCCGATCATCTGTACGCTGGATGGAAGACACACAGATTTCAGTGAAAAACAATCACTAAAAGCCAAGCCTTCAATCACTGCCAATTTTGAACTCGATTCGAACTTTATGCTGCTTAGATGTTTGCATTTCTCAAAGCATCTTCTCTCCATCTTCTCTACACTGGACGGAATACATATAGATGCCAGAGAAGAACATCTAGAAAATCCAGATTCCAAAATACTAGTCAATTGCGAACCTGCCTCAAACGTTATGATATTTAGATTAACGTATTCATTAAAGCATCCACACATGATCTTCTGTGCATTGGCCGGAATGCATATTTTACAAAAATGATCTTTGTAACAATAATTTCCTGAAGCAATTAAGACTTCCCAAACTATTCCACTTTCACTAACTAGATTTCTGGGGAAGTAGATGGATGCTGTCGTTGTTGGCTTGGCACTAGCATTTCCATCTTTGCCTGATTGGTAAGTAATTCCATCTACGGTAATCAGCTTAAAATCTAAAGCCCGCTTACAATTTGCAACTTCTGGAGCGAGCAGCGTAAAGGCTCGCATACAACATGCAATTTCTGGTATAAGCAGCGTAATTGCTGACGCTATCATTATAATATTTTTCATAATTTCTCCTTATTAAAAGATTAACGGGCTTATATATGACATAATATTATACTTTTGTCAATCTATTTTTTGCTTATTCTAAAACTATTGCTGAAATCGGCCTGGAATCTAGCTTAGCGAGATTAATGTGGTGGCGTAAAGGCAAATATTGACCATATTTATCAGAGGTTCTTTATCGATTGTAAGTTTTTAAATAGATACTCCCTTCGCTTACTATAAAACCTCGCTCGGAGGCTAAAAAAAAGAGCTGCAATTAAACGTTTTGGGTGCGCGGGCGGGCTTTTTTGGCTAAATTTCTGATCTTTTGGAAAATTATTATAAAAAAGTTGTTGGCAGCTACATTGCCAGATGAGGCAATTGGATCTATTACCCCATATAACGCGATAATAAACGCCGTCATAGAGCTGTCAAACCCCAAATACTTTTCCAGCACTGGTACGGTTACCATTATAGTACCGCTTGGCACGCCGCCGCCGGCAAATTTGTTGAGAATAAAGAATAACCCAAACAATACAAAATCATGCACACTTGGCAACGGGTGATTGAAGGCAAGCATAACCATTAATGCCATAATCGGCACAATTATTGTATCGCCAACCATATGAAAATTTAGGGTCATTGGCATGACCGCATCGGCCAGCATTTTATCTTGAGTGTTTTTTTCAGCTGCATTCAAGGACAACGGCAAAGCTGCAGCGCTTGACATAGAGCTGAAGGCTGTGACAATGGCCGGGAATGTTGTTTTAAATATCTCTGCCGCCCGGCCAAGTCTGAACGACGAAGCAGTCAAAAGCCAAAGTCCAAGGTAAGCCCATAAAAATCCACAGGTTATAATGCAAACCTTGGTATTATTTTCGACAAACCCCAGCATTTTGCCTTCTGAAAGTAGTTTCAGCAAAAAGCCTCCGACAAAAATGGGCAAAAGCGGTACAAAAAAATTCTTCATAAACTTCATCACGCAACCGTGCACAAAGTTGATTACGGCGGAGATATAGCGATTGGGACGAAATGAATTAAATAAACCAACAGCTACGCCCAAAAACAAAGATTCTGCAGTTTCTGCGATATGGGGCAGCCTGGCGTCAAAAAACGGCAAAAAAACCGTTGTTGGCTCTGGAATCACGTGTGCCTCAGCGCCCGATAATACTAAGAATCCTACTGTTCCCGACAATAGAACGTTGACAAAGTTTGATAAAAAAACAACTGCCATAAGGCCCAGAACAAAAAGCATGCCGTCTTTTGGTATAGAGGAAAGCGCGACGGCTACAAAGCTGAACAGCAAAAACGGCAGCACAAACACCAGCAACTCTTTTAGGCAAGTACTTATCGTAAGAAAGAAGCGCACAGTATCCGGATGCAGCTTGGTGTAGCACGCTGAAGCAACGATCAGCACCATAATCAGCTGTACTAGCGGATTAAAAACGAGATTCTTTAAGCGCTTAGTTAATTCAAAAGGCATTATGATTATGGTTTTTTAGCTCAGTCGCGCCACCCTAAATGCCCGATGGCCAAAAGTCAATAAAAGGAAAATTTGTCAGTGTTGGGGTAAGAAAATAATTATCTCTGATAAGGAAAGAGCAAGCAAACTTTGCCTCCATCCAACAGTATCGTTGGCCTTCTTTAATCTCAACCCCTTCGTACAGGATCATTTAACCAAATCACCTGATCAGCTAATGCATCGGAGCTGCTCATCTTTCCATTTCTGTTTATTAAGCTCGTTCTAAGGTTTTAAAATTATAAAAGCGGCTGAGTATGAATATGTTCAACCGCTTCAGCAGAGAAATCTAAAAACGATAAAGTCTAAAAGTTATAGGCAGCCAATGCGCGAATTTCAAACTTCCCACAATCCAATTTTATAGCAGCATCCTTATTCTTTAATTCATTTTCTTTCTTGAATGAATAAATCAAATCTAGCCTAACGCTCCAATTCTCATCAAATTTATAGCTGGCACCCGCACCGAGACGCAAAGCCGTTGTACGCCCTGACAGGCTAGCAGTTTCACTTTTATTACCCAAAGTAGCTGCTACAGAACATCCAATTCCCCAGCTCTCAAAACCCAAGAGCCCGTATACCAAAATCGGAGCACTATCAAAGCAATAGCCCAGCTTAAACAAGCCACCAAATGATGCTACAAGTCTTTTGATTTCAATCTTTGCCTCAACATTTACATTGTCTACTTTGCCAGTAATGGTTTTGTCGGCTTTGGATGAGTATTTCAGAGAAATATCAAGCTCTCCGCCAATATATATTTGATTTTCTAGCACTTGCCCATAGCCCGCAATCAATACCAAGCCGAATGCCTTTGGTTTAAAAGTATATTTAGCATCTATACCACTTACCGATTTAGGCTCTACAGAACAAAAATCAGTACCGCCCCCAACACCGGCAAAAAATCCAGAAAACGCACTGCTTTCACCAGAAGCTGCGCCTTCCTGATCTACGACATCATTCGCTTGACAAATACTGGCATGCGTACAAACAAGCCCAGCAGTAAGTAACATCGATAATTTCTTCATAATTACCTCTTTCAATAACTTTAACGAAATCTATTCCCCCATTTAATTTTCGCAAGATATATTCTAGGCAATTTGTGTAATTTGTTTAATTGTGTATCCATTTTGTAACTTTGGAAGATTTTTAAAACCGCGTTAACCATTACGGTGCGCAAAGACTACCGTTGCAAGCAAATTCTGCTACATTGAAGTAAAATGTTTCTGAGACTGCTGTGCCTCAAGTACAATCGCTTAGGTTTCGTAGGGCTTTTATAGCCGCCAGGCACAGCGGAATATTCTGCCAGATGCAGCATTTCACATTGCAAGCGGTTAAGTTCAGTGAATCTGGGGTTGAGGGAACATCTTATATAGGGCTGACTGTCTCAAAGAAAGTAGGGAATGCTGTAAAGCGTAATCGCATAAAAAGGCGTCTGCGCGTGGCAAGTCAACAAGTGATATCTGCGACAGGCATCAGTGGCCAAGCGTACGTTTTTATCGCAAAGCTGAGTGCGATCAATGTGCCTTGGGATGACTTAATAAAACAAGTTGCCGACGCTGTAGATTTTGTAAACCAAAAAATACAGCAAAGGCGTGCTATATGCGAAAATAGTTGACAAAGCCGCGGTTTGCGAGTATAAGCAGAGCCGAATATGTTTTCAGGTGAGACATGAAGGTTGCAAATTCGCTTAAGACCCTCAAAAAGCGGCACAAGAATTGCCAGCTGGTGAAGCGTCGTGGAAGGTTGTATGTCATTAATAAGACTAATCCGCGGTTTAAAGCCAGGCAGGGTTAGATTTGGTTTCGCCTAAGCGGGGCTTAGAGCGGTGTGTTTTGGTTTTTTTCTTTAATGTTATCTCAAAATTTAAATGCAATACTCGATCAACCTGACCTTTCCGGTGTTATGGTTGGTATCGTAAGGTTTTGGGATGTTTGAATAAAAAGGTTTTACATGGTTTCTAGTAATCCAACGGTAGAAGAAAGTTTTGCTGAGTTATTTGAGAAATTTTCGCAGGCTATGCCAGGCGTAGGTTCGGTTCTGGACGGCGTAGTGAAGGGCTTTGATAACGAGTTTGTCTTGATTGATATCGGATGCAAATCAGACGGCAGGGTTCCCTTAAAAGAGTTTTCTCAAGGTAAAGGAGAGGCTGACCTTAAGATCGGCGATACGGTCAAGGTTTATATGGAGCATTACGAAGATCGCAACGGCGACGTTGTGCTTAGTCGTGAAAAAGCCATTCGCGAAGAGTCATGGGTTGATCTTAAAGATGCTTTTACCCAAGGCAAGCAGGTTACCGGGGTTATAACTGGACGAGTCAGGGGTGGGTTTAACGTCGATATAGGCGGAGTTATGGCCTTTCTGCCAGGAAGTCAGGTTGACGTCAGGCCTATGAGGGATGTCACGTCGCTCGTTGGTGTACCTCAGCCTTTTAAAATATTTAAGATGGAGAACATGTATGGAAACATCGTGGTCTCTAGGCGAGCGGTGCTGGAAGAGGAAAATGCCGAAGGCCGCGCAAAGATCGTTTCTAACCTTGATGAAGGCCAGGTTGTCACAGGAATTGTTAAAAACATTACCAACTATGGCGCGTTTGTCGATATAGGCGGTATTGACGGCTTATTGCATAATGGCGATATCGCTTGGAACCGTATTTCTCATCCGTCAGAGGTTTTGGAAATTGGGCAGCGGATTCAGGTAAAAATCATCAAATTTAATCGAGAAACGCAAAGGATTTCCCTTGGTCTTAAGCAGCTTGATAATGATCCATGGGAAGGGATTGAGTCTAAATTCAAATCTGGCGATCGCGTGACGGGTAAAGTTACAAACACCGCCGAGTACGGCATATTCGTTGAGTTGCTGACAGGGGTTGAAGGGCTTGTCTATGTCAATGAAATCAGCTGGAAGAAAAACATCAATCCTCATAAAGTTGCCGCGATTGGGGATAAAATCGAAGTTATCGTACTTGACGTAGATCCAATAAAAAGACGTGTTAGTCTGGGTATCAAGCAACTTGAGCCAAATCCTTGGGAACAAGTTGCCGGTAACTTCCCTGTCGATACTGAATTTGAGGGAGAGGTAACCAACGTCACCAACTTTGGGCTGTTTGTTAAGGTTATGGATGACATAGACGGGATAGTCCGCCTTAACGACCTATCCTGGAGCCGTCCTGGAGAAGAGGCGATCAAAGACTATAAACGTGGAGATACTGTTAAGGTAAAGGTTCTTGAAGTTGACGGCGAAAAGGGAAGAATCTCGCTTGGCGTTAAGCAACTTACTGAAGATCCGTATAAAGGCGCTTTAGACAACCTGAGTCGCGGATCGGTTGTTACTTGCACCGTTCTGAAAACCATAGACGATGGGATCGAAGTAGAATTTAGCGGCGGCATGATTGGCACAATCAAAAAGGCAGAGTTGTCTAAAGATCGTCAAGAGAGGCGTATTGAAAGGTTTACTGTTGGCGAAAAATTCGACGCCAAGATAATTTCGCTTGAAAAGACAGAAAGAAGATTCTTATTATCTGTTCGCGCCCTTGAGATTGAAGAGGAAAAGAAGGCTATGGCGGAATATGGCTCAGTAGACAGCGGCGCTAGCTTGGGCGATATATTAGGCAGCGCAATTAATAAAGCGAAGGATAGTTAGTATATGGTGCTTAAGATGTTTGATTTTAAAGGAGGTAATTAAGGAATGGTTAATTTGATACTGTTGATTATTACGTTTGTGGCTTTATCGCAAAATGCTTACGCTTATCTGGACGGCGGTACGGGAAATATGCTGCTGCAGATTATTTTTGGCGGAATAGCCGGGGCGCTGGCTGTTGTTAAGATCTATTGGCACAAGATAAAAGCCTTATTCAGGAAAAGCGAGCATAAATAGATCTTTACCGTCATTTCCTCACCAAAATATCTCTTGATAAGATTTGAATTGGGTGCGACAGAATCGTTGTGCTGCGCGTTTTATGACGCGGACCAAGGGTGATGTGTTCTGGCGACAGTGGCAATGTGAACCTCGTTTGCCCCTTCGCGTTTTAAGACTTTGGCGCACTCATCAAGTGTTGAACCAGTTGTAAAAACATCGTCTACTAGCAATACAGTTTTGTTACACAGATTGCTTTTATATTTGTGATTCAGCTGGAAAGCGTTTCTGACGTTAGCTCGCCTTTGATTTAAGCCAAGATGCCCTTGCGATTTTGTCATAACAGTTCTTTTAAGAAGATCCAGCACGCAAGGTATACTTGTTTTTGCGCTAACGTCTTTTGCTAACAGGGCGGCTTGGTTGTATTTACGGATTAAAAGCCTGGTCCAATGCAGGAGGACTGGCGCTAAAATTAACGAGCCCTTATCTGCGTTTGCTAATGGCAACTCGAATATAGCGCGTAGCAGCCAGCTGGCCAGCATTTTTCGCAAACTGATATCGTCGCCGTGTTTGAATTTTAATATAAGGTTTTTACCAGTAGCACCGTATACAATAGCGGCCCGAGCGTAATCGAAGTTATGCTTGTTTCGCATGCAGCCCAGACATACTTGATCATCATCACCATAATCCAATGGCAGGCCACAGGCTCTGCAGTAAGGCTTGGTTATAAACTTGACCAGCCGCCAGCAGTCACCGCAAAGTTCGGTGTGCTTTTGGGTTTGAAGCTGAGCTGCGCACAACGCACAAGTCGGGGGAAACAGAATATCGAGGAATTTCTCTTTAACGACCACAAATGTCATTTGTTTTAAGCTTTTGGCAATGGATCGTTCAGCTTATTATCGGTTCTGTCGAGTTCTTTGATGGCAACAAGACTGGGGACAGCCAAAACCATAGTTATCAGATAAAAGGCAACCCAGCCGAAATTGTCGACCAGCATACCTGACAGCGAACGGAAAAACATACCGCACAGCTCATATATCGCCCAAAGTAAGGCAAACTGCGTAGCTGGGTATCCGGTACGGCACAGGCCATAAAGCATCGACATAAAGCCAACCATCATCATGCCGCCAGTCGCGTTTACAATAAAGGTTACCAGGCACAGCAATGGTATGTCATAGCCGACGAAGTATATCAGTATGTAAAGAAACGTGGCGAGCAAATGAGCGGTGCCTGTAAAGAACATAACCCTAAGCAAACCCTGGCTGCGGATAAAAAGGCCGCTTATGAACCCCCCGGCAATTGTGGCGATCATGCCGTAGGCCGTAACGATTTTGGCTATATCGACAGTCGAAAAGCCAAGCTCTAAGTACATTGGCTTAGCCATTTTGTGCGCCATAACGTCGCCGAGTTTAAAAGTGGCAATAATAAACAGAATAAGAAACCATTGCGGATTGCGCTTAAACCCTTTGAATGGACAAATTAAACATTCAAAGATTGTCGATTTAATTGCTAAAAATCTGCGGTTTGACAGACTGTGTTCGAATTTATTTGTAATGAGCGTGAACATACGCCTTTCCCGTGAAATATCGCGTCCAGGCTCTGGCAGCAGAAGTATGGGAATTGTGCTTAGCACTACAATGCATCCCAGTAAAAAATATGTTAAATGCCAACCGAGGTAATATGATAAGTACAAACCGCCGCTGCTGGCTGTAAGCATGCCAAGGCGAAAGCCAAAAGTGACCATGCTGGCACGCGGACCTATTGATTCATTCTCTATGCGATCTACTTGATAGGAATATAGCGCAATGTCCTGGCACCCATAAGCAAGGGCAACAATATTGGCAAATATAGCCAAAGGAACCAGACTTTTAGTCGGGTCGCATAACGATATTCCGCACAGCCCTACGAAAATCATCAGCTGACTTGCCACGACCCAACCTCTTTTCCTTCCAAGTCGACGGGAAAAATAGGGGAAATCGAATTTATCTATGAAGGGAGAGATCAGGAACTTGAACATAAAGGGCCAGTGACAAACCGCAAACATCCCTATCAAGGTATACGATACCCCAGATTGCTTTAGCCAAATGTCCAAGAGGCTTAAAGTCATAAGGAACGGCAGGCCGGCCGCAAATCCGACAAACATCATCGACCATACCTTCGGGCTTAAAAATGACCCTGAGGTGGAAATCTTGGTTTTCAAAAACATCTGAAGGCGATTTTGCACTGCTTTGCCAGAGTAATTAGTCTTTGGATGTATAGGCCGCAAGGCATTCCAAAGTAAAGTGGTATGTTGTTAGGGTATCGCCTTGCGGGTTTTTGTTCTAAAATAAACTGGCTTCTATTTAGGCGCGCAGTTGGTCATGTTCAAGCTAGACGGCAAATCATTATTTAAAAATCAAGGCGATTGCTCGCTTATCGATGAGTCGCTGAAATTTCGCCTTAATGAAGGACTGCCGACTGGGCTTAAAGTTCTGGCAGATGCTGATAAGGCTTGTTCGTTGGCGAAAGATATTGCCCAAAAAATAAACGACGTAAGCAAAGTTGTAATTCTGGCTACCGGCGGGTCAAGCCTTGGGGGACAGGCTGTATGCGCTTTGTCCGCATATCGAAAAAGCCCATCTGCGCCTTCGGTTGAGTTTTGGGAAAATATCGATCCTAAGAAAATAAGTCTGTCTTTAGAGTCTATTGATTTTAATAACACCGCCTTTATCGCAATCAGCAAATCTGGGGAAACACCAGAAATTCTGGCTCAAACGGCTATAGTCATAAGCAGATTTTTGCTAAGTAAAGCTGGCCAAAACGGGCTTTTAAGCAAGCGGTTGTTTGCTGTTACCGAATCAGATCAGTCATCTCTGGCTAAATTGGCCGGTCAACACGCTATCAGCGTTTTCCCCCGTCCAAAGGATGTTGGGGGGAGGTTCTCGGTGTTTTCGATTGTTGGAATACTGCCAACGATTATTGCTGGACTTGATGCAAGCGCCCTATACGATGGAGCCTGGGACACTATTAAAGCTCTACGAGCGCAAGAGGCAGTAGGTCAAAATCTTAAGGCCAGCATTTGCGCTGTTGCTCAAAAACACAGCGCAGCAAAGGAAGAAGCGGGCAAATCAATAAACGCTTTTGTGCTTATGCATTATGGAGATTGTCTGGCATCGTTTGCGCGCTGGTTCGCTCAGCTTTGGGCAGAGAGCTTGGGTAAACAAGGATTTGGCCTTGTACCAATTATCGCTTGTGGAACTGTGGACCAGCACAGTCAGCTGCAGCTTTACCTTGATGGTCCCAATGATAAACTGTTCACTGTTTTAGGCATAAGCGGTAATCACGCAGATCTGCAAATCACCAACTTACCCAAGGACGCAAATGCCGAATATCTGGAAGGGCATGACCTTAGCGCTGTTTTCAGCGCAGCACGTAACGCAACGATTGAGGCACTAGTTCAAGAAGGCAGGCCTTTAAGATATTTGGAAATTCCTGATTTTAACGAGCGTTCGCTGGGCCAATTAATGGCTTATTTTATGTTGGAAGTGGTGATTACAGCTGATATATTGAAGATAGATGCATTTAATCAACCAGCGGTAGAGAAGATTAAGCGTCTTTTAAGAAGCAAATTATCAGCTAAATGCCAGTAGTACGCCTGCCTCAGAACGTTATAAACCAGATAGCCGCCGGCGAGGTAGTAGAGCGACCGGCGTCGGTTATCAAAGAGCTTGTTGAAAATGCCTTGGATTCTGGGGCGGATCAGATTGATATACAAGTACGCAATGCTGGCAAAACGATGATATGCGTACGTGATAATGGCGTTGGTATGGATAAGGAAGATTTGGCTTTATCCGTTGAAAGGCACACAACGTCTAAGCTTGCAAACCTTGACCTAAGCGATATTTCCACTTTTGGATTCCGGGGCGAGGCTTTGGCTACGATAAGCTCGGTATCTAGAATGTCGATCAAGTCTTGGCAGGAAAATTGCGAAAATGGATGGCAGCTTGATATTGCTGGCGGCGAAAGCTTTTCGCTGAATCCGATTACGCATGGGGCCAAAGGAACATACATCGAGGTAAGTGATCTGTTTTTCGCTACGCCAGCAAGGCTGAAATTCCTTAAAAGCAATGCAACTGAACTTGCCCAGTGCGCTGACATATCAAAACGGCTGGCCTTGGCGAACCATAATATCGGGTTTAAGCTGGTGTCTGAAAACTTTGTAAGTTTTGATTTTGCGCGTACTGACAGAATCGAGCAAAGGGTCCAAGACGTTTTGGGCAAACAAGATATCAATGATATGTGCTCGGTTGATTTCGCGTCCAGCGCTTGTAAAATCTCTGGCTTTTGCAGCATTCCAACCGCAAACAGCGCAACCGCCGCACATCAGTATATATTTGTTAATGGTCGCACGATTAAAGATAAATTTCTGACCAGCGCGATCAGTGTGGCTTACCGTGAGTTGATACCAATGGGCAGATATGCTCGATTGGCTTTATTTATCGAGATTGATCCCGATGACCTTGACGTTAATGTGCATCCAGCAAAAACCGAAGTTAGGTTTAGGCGCAGTAACGATGTGAGGGATACTGTAGTGCGGGCTCTTAAGTCGGCAATATCCCCATACTCAAGCCAAACCTCGCCGTCGTTGGGACATGAATTTATAGACAGAATAGTAAAAAAAACCGTCTCCAACGTTTCGCACATAAACGACAGAAGAAGCGCTGATTTTAAATACAACACTCCTTCACCCAGAAGCTTTGCTTTAAACGATGTATCGATTGATGAAGCGACGGTTTGTAGTGGCAATGTTGCTCTCAAAACTAAGGCTGCTGCGCAAGAAGCGCATAATGAAGGTTTATTCTCTGACGCATTATCTGCACCGCTTGGCAGTGTGCTGGGACAATTGTTTGGTCGCTATATACTTGCGCAAACAGAAGACGCTTTGGTCATAGTAGATCAACATGCCGTGCATGAACGCCTTCTTTACGAAAGGTTTAAAGATAAGCGGCACCTGAACGTACAACAATTGCTGACACCAGAGGTTATTGAGACAGAAAGTGAGCTGGTTGCCCTTGTAGAAGAGAACAAATCGGAATTGGCGGCCTTGGGCCTTGGCATTGAAAAACTAGACGAAAACCACTTGGCAGTGCGTTATATGCCGGCAGATACTGTAAGTGACGTCAAGGTGCTAGTAAACGACATTTTGGTAATAATTAAAGACGAAAAAAACGAATCGTTCGATCAAGTCTTGCAGGAGAAGATTTTACGTAAGCTAGCAACATTGGCCTGCCATTCAAGCATAAAAGGCGGTCAGTATCTATCCGCCGAGCGTATGAATATAATACTAAGGTCAATCGGCTCTAACAGAAACATGGGGCAGTGTAATCATGGGCGTCCCAGCTTTGTGAAGATTTTTTCGCAAGATATAGAAAGGCTGTTCCTGCGCCAGTGATATGGATTTAACGAACATAAAAGATAAGGTAACGGTCAAGGTTCAGCCGCTTTTAGATCTTAAGGACTATGCTGTCGTTTGTTATGAGGTGCTGAGCAGCTTTATTTCAAATACAGAAATTGCTGGATTCCTTGTCGACAACAACAAATATTACCTGAATTCGGCCGAGATTTTAGATAGGGTTTTGTCGAAGTGCAAGATTTCTTCTGGCAAGAAACTGGCGGTCAATATCAACGAAAATGAAATTATGAATCCTTCCTTGATTAAAAGCATAACAACCGTCTGCGCAAAGTATAATTTTCCGCTGAAAGACATTGTTGTAGAAATAAGCGAAGAGTTCTCAGCCAACTCAATGCTAGGCGTAGAGTCTATTTTAAATAATCTTAACGCCAGCGGTATAACATTGGCCCTGGATGATTATGGCGCGGGCAAAAAGATTCCTGAACAGACGCTTAAGCATTTTCCATTTTCGATTATTAAGTTTGACAGGTTATTTTTGTCTAATACCAGCGATGAAGCGACGGTCGCAAATGTTCTGTCAGAACACATACAGATCGCTCGCGCATTAAATTGTAAAACTGTTATTGAGGGTATAGAGAATACCAATGATCTTAAAGCAGCTTTAGATGTTGGGTTCGATATGGGTCAAGGCTATTTTTTAGGCCTGCCCAGGGATATAGAGGAAATCAATACTAACGGTGAAATATTGTAAAACCGATACGATTGATCTTTTATTCAGTCGCGGCTATTATAAGGCCTGATCTTCATAATTTAAGCTTATATTAGGATTTGTTCATGCAACAGATACAGGAATGTGATTTTGATACAATGGTACTCAAGTCCAATACTCCGGTTATTGTGGATTTTGCCGCTGAGTGGTGCCCCCCATGCAGAAGCATGATTCCACTGCTGAACGAGCTGTCGACCGAGCTTGCCGGCCAAGTCGAATTTGTAAAAATTAACATAGATGAATCTCCGGCTATTGCCGATAAATATGGGGTGATGAGCATCCCTACATTGATGCTTTTCAGTAATGGAGATAAAGTCAGCGCCTTAGTCGGCGGACACTCAAAAACAAAAGTATCCGAATGGATTAGTTCGGAAATTAAAGCTTAGCGCTGCAGTCCTGATGGGACCTTTTTATATACCAATCAACAGTTTTACCTATCCCCTCTTCAAAAGAGGTTTTGGGCGTCCATTTGGTATGAGTGCGCAGCTTTGATGAATCGGTCGCATAGCGCAGATCGTGACCGGGTCTGTCCTTTACGTGTGTTATAAGAGACTCGTAATCGAATCCGTCATCGAGTTTTTGGCCCAGTAATCTGCAAATTTGCCTTATAACATCCAAATTGTTTCGTTCGCAGTCTGCCCCGATGCAGTAGGATTCTCCTGCTTTTCCATTATCTATAAGGGTTAACAAAGCGTCTATATGATCTTCTACGTAAAGCCAATCCCTTACTTGCATACCGTTGCCATAAATCGGGATTGGTTGCTTTTTAAGCGCGTTTGAGATGGCCAAAGGAATAAGTTTCTCTGGAAACTGGTATGGACCATAGTTGTTAGACGCATTTACTGTAATTGTTCTTAGGCCATACGTATTACGATAACTTCTAACCAGGAAATCAGAGGCAGCTTTCGACGCTGCATAAGGTGAATTTGGCCTGTATGGGCTCTCTTCGCTAAATCGCCCCGTTCCTGGAATACTGCCAAAAACCTCATCGGTTGATATATGCAAGAACAGCGGTCTGCGGTCACTTTTGCTGCAATTTAGTACGACATCTAACATAACCTGCGTACCAAGAACGTTGGTGCGTACAAACTGATCTGCGCATTCGATGGACCTGTCAACATGGGTTTCTGCCGCCATGTGGACGATAATTTCAGGCTGAGCCTTGCTTAATATGCTTAAAATCGCCGAACGATTGCAGATGTCTTCTTGAAAAAAGCGATAGCTGGGGGGGGGGGGATTGGTACAATCGCGAAGGTTATCCAGATTGCCAGCATATGTTAATTTGTCAATATTGGCAATCTTATGGCCTTGGCGTAGCGCACGACGCACAAAGGCCGATCCTATAAATCCAGCCCCACCGGTAATGAGAATGTTCACAATTTAATGTTTCTTAAAAGTTTAACGGTCTCTTCTATACCCTTTTTGAGGCTGCCAGTAAACTCAAATCCCGTGTTTTTGAATTTGTTGACTGAGACTTCATAGGACAGCTGATTCATGATTTTGTGATCTACGTATTCTACGGTCAATTTCGGAACAAAGCTTTGAATGGTTTCTACTACCTCGCGTACCGTATGATTTTCGGTGACAATATTGTATACAGATCCGTCGAACAAATTTGCTTTAATTATGTGTGTAATGGCCCCACAAGCGTCTCCTAGAGCCAGATATGGGCGTTTCTGATCCATAGCAGTACGCCAAACGGTAATTGGTTGACCCATTACGCCTTGCCAACAGAACTTATTGACGGCAGTATGAAAGCGCATACCCACCGACTTACCGTATATGGTTCCAAACCTGCAAATACAGGTCTTAAGACCTTTGGCAACAAGATTCTTTATTAACGTCTCTTCTGCAATCTTGCTTTCTGCATAAGGGCTTTGCGGGCAAAGTTCGGCGCAAGTCTCGTCGACCAAATTGCTTTGCGAGCCGTACACGCTTGTTGAAGATGGAAATATCATTGGAATACCGTGCTTGAGACAAGCACTCGCTACAGCCGCAGTTCCACCAAGGTTGTTGTCGCGTACTAACTCTGGCTTATCGGCAGTCCCAGCCGCATCGGTTATAGCGGCAAGATGTACAAGGCAATCCGCTCCTGGTAAAACTCTGTCCCAATCGGCTTTTCTGACGTCTTCTTGTATGAATTCGTACCGCCCCTCAGTGGGTAATTTAAACAAACTGCAGTACCTCTGGGTAGAGAGGTTATCTATCATCAAAACCTCAGGCCGGTTAAAAAAAATCGGCGCCTGCCTAACCAGCTCTGACCCTATATGCCCCAATGCGCCCGTGACAATGATTTTCAAGACTTAACTCCTGTTTAGACATAGGCTTAGCGCATTATCGTTCATAATCTAGGAGCGTGTAAAGATAGGCGTTCATTTAATCAAGTAAAAAGAACTAGATTTTTGATTTACCGATGCTCAAACAGACAATGCCTGAAATGATACTTAACTACCGGATCCGTTACACATTTTTCCAGTCTCTATCTGATTTTCTGAAATATGTTCACAATATGTCTCCTGTTGCCCTGAACACTAAAAACTCGTCATAATCTCTTATATAATCCTCCGCACAATACAACATATCCGTCAGTACTAACAAAATTGTATCAGGTTCGTAATACTGCTCAGCCCAGATGGTCGGTGGAACAAATAACCCTTCAGAACCTTTGTTAAGTATTGTGCTCGATTTGCTTCTGCCGTCATCGCACATGACAATGCAAGTCCCAGCAAGAGCTATCATCAGTTGGGCGCATTCTTTATGCGCGTGACTTCCTCTGCCCGTTGCCTCTTTAGCCTTTATAACAAACGCCCGTTTTATATCAAACGGCACGCCATTGAATTGCTCGTATACAAATAACTCACCAGGCACCCGCTCAAAACGCGGAAAGGTTATTACGCTAATGTCTGAGAGGTTATGCATTTTTAGAAAACAGAGCTTGATAGTAATGTGACCACGGAAAAGTGGGGCCAGCTTTTTCTACAAACCAGCCTTTTCCTGGCGAAAATTCCACAAGAAACTTTTTTCTATGTTTTTCCAATTCTAAAGGGCAGAATATATTTAGCTGATCAGTGAGTAGCCCGCTTCTCAGCGCTAAATCGCAATCTTTAGATCGTATAAAACCACACAGTTTCGGAGCAAATTTTCCAACTGTATTCTTGCAATAAAAATATCTTGAAAAATCATCAATATATTTTAAATAGGCTTTAACTGCACTATGAGACATTTCTTGCATAGAATCTATATTTATGGTCAGTTCAGCCCTGCGCTTCATAAAGTTGTTTATACTAACAAAGTCGATTTTTTTAAAATCCTTTTGCATAACCGTGTCATTTAAGTAACTTCTAGATAAGTCGAGCGTTTGATCAAGATCTACGATTGTGTACTTTTCGATATTTGGAAATAACGATAAGATCGTATGGCAGGTTCTTCCATATCCCGCTCCGATTTCTAATATAGAATTTATAGATGTAAGATGGTCGTTTAAAAATAATACCTCTTCCAGCGCCATTAAATAATCTAAATCCAGCCACATATTGCTATAAAAAATGGAAGCCCCCCCCCCCTGTCTCTTATTGCAAATCTGACTTAGCTTTAACAGATCGTTTTCTTTAAAACTATTGGCCATCCAGAAAATTAGCATTTTCAAAAACATAGTACCGTGTGTTTTTGGGTTGTACTGGGCAATTCTAAGATTGGCAGCATTACCTAACTTAAAATCATGAGGGATGTTTTTAAATGCTTTGCTTTTTAAAATGGAATTCCACAACGGAGAATCGGCGATTTTTTTCATTATATAACAGACCTAATGTCTTCAAAAATAGTATCAGGGATCTCCATTCCGATTTTATCCTTCAACACATCATTGGTCACATGTAAAACCTCTGGCTGCACATCGAAGGCTCCGTAATTAACATTTGCTTGATCAATATGAAGACAATTCTTAATGAAATTAATTATTGTTTCCAGGTCATGGAGAAACGACGAGCTCATATTAAAGATCATATCTGCATTGCAACACTGAATCATCTTCACAAACGCCTTGCTTAAATATTTGACATGAGCATATGGTCTGGCAAATTTGCGCGTTGCCAAATCTAGAGTAAGTCCATTTTTTACATAATAGATAATTTTAGAAATCAATTTTTCCTTGGGCTCATATTCACCGAAAAAATACCCGATCCTTGGCCAAATAATCGCGGTCTTATAGCCACAATCAGATTTCATTTGCCTAATTGTTTTATGCAAAGACGCTTTGCACTTACCATATACAGAGCTTGGATTTACTGGAGTTTTGGCTTCGTTCAATACTCCGCCTGCCCAATCGTACTCAGACAGTGTTCCTGCCCCAATAAAAACATTGCCACCATTTTCACAAAAAAGCTTAAACAGATCTAAAGAAACTTGTAGCCATTTAAAATTTTCATTGGAGTTCCAAAAGTCGCCAGGAACGACGTACCAAGCCAAGTGTATCAGATGGGTCGGTTTGAATGTCTCAATTAAATCTCTAGTTCTTTTGACATCAAAAAGATCGCACTTTTCAAATCTAAATCTTTCATCTGTTATACTAAACGATTGTTGATTAATCGTGCATAGCGCGCAAAAATCCAAAGTGCTATTAGCTAATTCTGAAATCAGGTTTCTTCCAAAAAAGCCAGAAGCTCCGGTTATCATTATCCTAAGCATTGCGTTTAAATACTAAGTTAGAGGATCTGTCCAAACGATAAGCTTCCGGTAACGCGAAGTTGGGCAGAATCTTATCTTGATTAAGAATAGTCGCGATAAACTTACTAATAAATATCAAGCTCATCCCTAACTCTGATAGAAATTCTTTGAATTGCGTAATGTTTATAAAAAGGTGCGGACACTTCTTTCCAAAATATACCTGCGCGCTGACAAATGTTGGTATATCGCCAGCTAAAAGATCAGAGAACACAAAGTATTTTGGCTTGAACCTCTTGTTTAGTTCAACAAGCAACTCTTGCCACTTCTCTACATATTGAAGCGAGCTTCCCATATGAACGATGTCTGTATCACCTTTAATTGCGTTTAATTCTGTAACGAAGCTCAAATTCTTAAATTGCTTCATGCAACCACAGGTTGTATTAATCAGTTTTTCATTATCCAAGATGGTATATTCCACCAGCTTCTCTGCACTTGGTACCTTTGTTATAAGATCAAGGTATTGCAATCCCATGCCACCGCCAAAATCCAAGATTTTTAACTTACTGCCCCCCCCCCCCTTCTCTCTGTGCGCCAATCAGCATGGCAACGATCAAAGATAATGGATAATCTTTTGAGTATGCCAGGCCAGATTTGTAATCATCCAATGCCGATTGGAGTTTTTCCTTTTGTCTATTGATCCAATGATCGCTTGCGAAAATATCGCTATCTCCATCCACTTCGGCAAAACTGCTGTAAACGCCTTCCCAAACACTGAAAATTTCTTGCGTCATAAATCTTTCAAAGCTTCTGTTATACGCGTCGCATCTACTTCCGGATAAATAGGTAGTGACATAATTTCCTCAACAATCTTTTCTGTTATCTTCAGAGGAACTGGGGCGTAAACTTTCCCTTTCATTCCTGGGTGCATATGCGCTGGGCAGCTATAGTGAATGCCTGCGTCTATATCAACCTTGGCTAAATCAGACATGACCTGTTGCCTATCGCTTACTCTCGCTACGTATAAGTGATAAACGTGCGTACTATCCGGCCTAACAGCAGGCAGCAACCAACCTTTATTTGCCAATTTATCATCGTACAGACTGGCTGCCTTACGTCTTTTGTCGTTATCCTGATCAAGGTATCTTAATTTTACCCTTAGTATAGCTGCTTGAAGTTCGTCCAGTCTTGAGACTGTTCCTGGCTCTTGGCTGACACGATTCTCATCCCAGCCGTACTGTCGCAAGCGCCTGATGCGTTCAGAGACGCTGTGGTTATTAGTGATGACGGCACCGCCATCGCCTATAGCACCCAGATTTTTGGTAGGATAGAAGCTAAAACAACCTGCATCTCCTATAGTACCCACCTTCCGTCCCTTATAAAGAGCGCCGTGCGCTTGAGCGCAGTCTTCTATAACGCGCAAACAATGTTTACTGGCTATTTGCATTATAGCGTCCATATCGCAAGGTTGCCCGTAGAGATGTACAGGCATTATAGCCTTAGTTTTTTTGGTAATGGCTGGCTCTATCAGGTTTGGATCAAGCGTATAGTATTTTTCTTCTACATCCACTAGGGCTGGCACAGCTCCAACTGCGACTATAGCCGAAACCGTAGCCACGGCAGTGTGTGATACGGTAATTACCTCATCCTCAGCCCCAATATTGAGCGCCTTCATCGCCAGTATCAGCGCGTCAGTACCACTGCCAACCCCAACGCAATATTTTGCGCCGTTATAAGCGGCAAATTCTTCGTCAAAAACAGCAACTTCCGGTCCAAGAATGTACGGCCCATTATCTAAAACGCGTCTTACAGATTCTAGTATCTCTTGCCTATAGCTATGAAACTGTGCGATTGGATTGCCGCATAGGATTTTGGTCATTTTGTTAGGGATTTTATTTCCGCTTCTGTCAAAATCTTTACTTCTGGCACAAAGGTTATCCACTTATAGCCACCCCCCCCCCCCGCAGCGGACTCTTTAGTTAAAATCTCTTTAGCGTGATTCCAGCCAAACAGCACTACATAATCCGGACTATCTTTTTTGAAGTATTCATAGGGTTTTATTGGAATATGCACGCCAGGGCTGAATTTATTCTGCTTGATAGGCGTTGTATCGCAAATATACTCGATTAGTTTTGGCTCAATGCCACAGTAGTTTAATACGGTCGTGCTTTTAGACGTTGCTGCGTAACCAACAACACGTTTACCTTTGTTTTTAAGACCGGTCAGCAGATTCAAAAAATCCCTTTTGTGCTGCTCACAGGCATTCCTAAAAGAAACAAATGTTTCTATGCTGTCCAGCTTTAGATGTCTTTCCGCCTGTTGCTGATGATTAACAGATTCTTCTATGGGACGTTTTCCTTTACGACAAAGGTAATACCTCATCGACCCGCCATGGGTAATCTGAGGTGAGACCCTGAAAACCTCCAATCCATGATTAGCGAAAATATTAGACACGGACTGCAAAGCGAATAGATACACATGCTCGTCATATATCTGATCGTATGAGGTCTTTTGGATCATATCCCCAAGGTAAGGGTCTTCAAACACAAAAACGCCGTCATCTTTCAGCAATATCTCAACCCCATCGCCTACAGAATGCAAATCAGGAATGTGACACATTACATTGGCCGCAGATATCAGGTCGGCCTTGCCATATTCTTCCGTTATTTCAAGCGCGACGTCTTTGCTGAAAAACTTTGTAATAGTATTTACGCCATTTTTCCTGGCCGCTTCCGCAACGTTGGCCGATGGCTCAATTCCCAAATGCTTTATGCCAATATTCGCAAAATGCTTAAGCATAACGCCGTCGTTGCTGCCAAGCTCTATCACAAAGGCATTAGCTCTGTTGAGGTTAAAATCGTTTAGGTATGATCTGGCCATTTGGCCGAAATGATCAATCATCGCCTGAGACGTGCTTGAAAAGAAGGCATAATGATCATGAAACATCATTTCTGGTCGCGGTTGCTGAACAAGTTGGAAAGTTTTACATTTTTCGCAAAAAGCAGTCTTTAGATCGAAAAAGTACTCGTCTTTGAACTGGCATTCATCTAAAAAACCATTCGCAATCGGCATGCTTCCGAAGTCTACTACTTGGGTTGTTGAGCTGTTACAGATTCTGCATGTCATATAGCTTCCAGAAGGCAAAGTGTTCTTGTTCCGTTATTAATATCCTGGGTTTTTAATATTTTAAAGTATTTCTGCACAGCGCTTTTGAAATTCTCCCAAGTATAATCTTGAAATACATCATCTCTATTCCTCAACAGCACCTTAACCATCGGATCTTCCTTAGACACCCACTCAAGCACGCCAGACGATGCTAGCGAACTTAACAACCGAACGAAGTAGTCAAGAGGCACATTGCTCGCTATGCATATGTGATGTACCAGCGCTAATGCCAAAAAGCCATCCTGTTTTCCCAGACGTTCATATATCGACTTTCTTTCAGTTAAAGCCCAGCCACAGGAAGGCGATGGATTCATAAGGTCAAGAACTACCGGGATAACCGTGGGACAAGCCCGTTTAAACACTACGTCTATACAATCGCTATCTACATCACAGGCAAACACTTTAGTAAGGTTAGGAGAAGGGCTGCACGAATAGTGCCCAGTATTGCACCCAAGATCAATTAGCGACTTTATTCCATTACTAAGAAACGCTGACACAAAATCTTCTTTCGCTTTTGTGTCCACGTCCTTATAGGAATTACAATCATCATATCCTAACCAAACAGAATACTTGGCTTTAGATCGTAGACCTAAGACCACTTTCTTTAAGGATTTGATAAAGCTTATAAGCCCTAATTTGGGCATTTGGAAACGGTCTTTAATTTGGCTGGAGTTAACTGACTTGCTGTTTTCAAAAAGACTTCGAAGAAAAATATGTCTGAAGATGCCAGATTTAAAAATTGACCGCATCGGCATCATTTTTGCAGTTAGCTTACCGCTAATTCCCTTAAGCGATCCTCTGAAAAATGATTGAAAATCCAAGCCCAAGTTACTTTTGATCATCAGAGGGCATAAAAACTCTTCACAGAACTGGCCATATCCATACCATGTCTGACCATCGCGATAATAACCGATGGACAAAACATCAAAAAAGCACATCTTGCCGTTGTGAATAGTTACATTCCACGCAGAGCCGTCTTTGAGTATAAATCCATTTCCCAGGCATTTTTGCATAAGGTCCAATGTTAGCAGCGCAGCATCCTTTAGCATCTCAAAAGACCATTCATGCGGATATATGATTGGGTTTATTCGCTCATGTCTTAAGATATATTCTGAATTTAGGCATTTAAGTAGGCTGGGGGGGGGGGTATCTAAAGATGTAGGGCAAACCGCCCCGCTTTCAATAAAAGCCTTGAACCAAGGTGATGAGAGCAAAAGTTTCATTCTCTCAGCTGCAGCTTGGCTTAATGTTCTGTATACCTGACCGTCTTGGCAGCAGACAACCCTACCCTCTGGATCGCGAAATGAACCTGGATCGAAAGATGATTCGGAAGCAGGGCCTATTGTCGATACTGTTTTATGATGCGCCATATTGAAAATAGTCGAAACCTAAAAAGTCGGTCACGGCATAATTTATTCATTTCTGTTCTTTTTGAAGAGGTTTTTATGCCAATATAGTTTTACGAGTACCGCGATTCCGCCCGATCCACTCAAAATAATCTGAAGCAACATGCTTCCCGTACCACCGTCCAGATAAGCGTGAGAGTATTGAGGAAGTAGGAGAAATGCGAGAAATAGCAAGCTAATCATTTAGCCTCCAAGTCAGACTTTTCATAAACCCTATGTACTCTATAGGCATTGATCTGTTTATCAAGATATAGATAAATCGATCGATCTGGTAATAAATCTGGCCTCTCTTCGCTTAGAGTTGCAAACAGCACACGAAACACATTAACCAAGGAAAAACTTCCGCTGAAGTAATCGTATATATCAAAGTCAACGCGGTAATTACGTAAATGCTCTGGAACATAGACAGCGCTAAA
This sequence comes from Holosporales bacterium, assembly GCA_031263535.1. Taxonomy (NCBI): domain Bacteria; kingdom Pseudomonadati; phylum Pseudomonadota; class Alphaproteobacteria; order Holosporales; species Holosporales bacterium. Next base: position 11,823 of record JAISFO010000017.1, on the reverse strand, counting down.
TATGCCAAGTCTATACCTAGCTTCTCGATTAGAACAAGAAGTCAATTTTTCTGGTTGTTTTGTAAGCAAATTCATGTCAGCAGTAGTGTGATCTCCACAATAAACAATCCCATGATCAGCTTGGATAATTATCACAGCATTATTGTCCTTCTCTATTATAGATTTTGCGCATTTAATCAAAGATATATTTAGACTCTTTATGGAACTCTTGTATCTGGCTTCACTCAGAGGGGCTGGGAAAACTAAAACCATCCCGCCTTTATTTTCACCAGATTCATCCCAAATAGCGTCATGTGCCTGTAATATATGAGCGAAAATAAACTTAGGTTGTCTTTCGTAAAAATCTAAAGCCTTAATTATTTTATCTACCTCTACATAAGTATTGTATTTAAATAATATGACACGTAATGGCGTAGAATGCCATATTGTGCAAAAAAGCTCACCCGAAGAAACTTTGATAAATTTATCTACACTTCCCAGCATAGCTTCAGCAAAATGATTAGCATAATATACGATTTTATAACCGTTATCTCTAAAGATCTTGCATACTAAGCCGCCATAGCTAAACACCACTTGGATTTGTTTTAAAAAAACAACTTGGCCAGTATCAATATTAGATAATCTGTGATAGTTCATATTCAAAGTTGCAGATAACGACGGTACCGTGGATTCATAATTCGACCAAGCGGTTCTGCTGACGGCGAAGCCTAGATCATCCAGCTGTTTCAGGAAAGGCTCATTATCAAATCCACACACCTCCTTAAGCGTATCTTGTCGAGCGTACATGTCGACTAGGATGTAATAAATATTCGGCTTATGCTTAAAAACGTACTTATGTTTGTTTTGTTGAGCTTTATCGCTTTCGCTTAGAATCTGCCTTGATTCTTGAACACTGTAGTAAATATCATATACATTATGAACCAAAGAGAATAAGGCAAAGATCACAGTCGCGGACGCCAGTATTTTCGAAACTTTAACTACATTCTCATACTCCGAAATCACCAGAGATATAGCTAATGCTGCTAAGTAAAATGCCAGCCATATGTAAGTAGCTTTTAGCCCCCATTTGCTTAGATCTCCGATTACATCTTCCACAATCGGCGCATACAAGAAAAAGCCAGCAACGGCGATTAACAAAGGCAATATGAAAAATTCAACAGGCTTCTTAGTGATTTTGGTTGCCAGATAAACGCCTGATACACAAATCGTGCAGAGTATAGCTATAATAATGCCAAGATCTGTCCAGACGCCTAATAGATCAAATCGCAACCCGCCAACATTATTGGCAAGAAAATTAACAACCGGCCATAGAGCAATCAGAATTATGTAGAACATTAAAACCTCATTAACGATAGGAATTCTAAGATGATCTCCTGTGCTTTGGCAATAGACTGTTCGCGTGAAAGATCTGTTGTATCAAGCGTAACGTAATCATCGCTGCAGATAAGCGGGGCGGTTGGGCGGTTTTTATCCCTTTCGTCACGTTCAGTAATTTCCTTTAGCGCCTGGTCAAATGAGTTAATTTTGTTGGCCGTTTGATATCTTTTCGCGCGCGCCTCAACAGAAGCGGTAACATATATTTTGCAAACAGCATCAGGGAAAACAACGCTGCCTATATCTCTACCGTCGAGTATGGCCACAGCCGAGTCTTTTGTAATATTAGCAACTAATCGGTGCTGAAGGTCAAGTAATCCGGCCCTTATGCCGGGTATAACCGCAGTTTTAGACGAGGCATCGCTAACTTCGCCAGTGCGGATTAAAGCTCTTTGCTCTTCATCAGAAATAGATAGCATCCGTTCAGCCGTTTTTAGAACTTCCCCCTGCGAAATCAGAGCGAGAGCGGCTTGTTCAATAGAATTATCAATTTCATTGATGCTATGCCCTTGTTTTATCAGTAAATAGGCAAGAGATCTGTACAGAACGCCTGTATCTAAGTGAACGAATCTTTTAATTGACTTTATAGCGACAGAGCCTCGAGAACATATGGCTTGGTTTAGAAACTCTGTAACGCCAGAAGCAATCGTTCCCTTGCCGCTGTTGGCTGGACCGTCGATGGCGATTACAGGTGATTTATTTTGCATAGCGTATGACGAATATCGAGGCATTTTAAATTAAAACTTTGCAATTTCCATGCCTTTAAGACTTTTTCAAACAAATCGATGAAATTTGTCTGCCACAGTTGTTAAATTTCTTGCTCAGGCTGTTTCTACGATAGCTGAAAAAGTTTTGATCAGCGAAGGTATCAATGTTGATTACATCTATATTGACGACACCAGCGCTGATAAGCCTGCTTTTGGCGTATGCAACCAGATCGAAATGGTGCGCACCATCTTCACCTGCTTTAAAAAATTTTTGATTATTTTTATCGGCATTAAGCAACAGATCCAGCATATCTGACCCAACTGGATAAGACTCTTTATGTATACAAGGACCAATCGCGGCGTTTATACCCTTGCCGCCCAAGCTTTTGATAGCGGCAACAGTAGACTCAATCACGCCGCCGAAGGCTCCGCGCCATCCAGTGTGTGCCGCCCCTATAATCTGATTCTCGCAGTCGCAAAACAAAATCGGCGCACAATCTGCCGTTAATATGCCTATGCCGACTTCTGGCACTGCAGTGACCAAAGCATCAGCATTATATAATTTGCCGCCTCCGCCAATGCAGAATTTGGGCCAATTTGCCTCATTCAAAACCAGCACTTCCCTGCCATGCACTTGGTTAAGAACAGCAATCGCACCAGGCTTTAGACTGAGGTGTTTACACGCTATATCAAGGTTTTGCCGAACATGTTCGGCTTTATCCCCAACGCCAAAACTGCAGTTCAGCGACCAGTATCCTTCAAGGCTAACTCCGCCGTTGCGTGTAAAAAAGCCGTGGCTAACTTTCAAAGCCTTGGACTGCAGGTACGTCATTCAAGCACCATAGGTCGCTTTCTGGATAAACCCAGAATCATCCCCATGCATATACTGAGGGATATCATCGACGAGCCTCCATAAGAAATAAACGGCAAAGTCATACCCTTGGTCGGAATCAGGTGTAAGCAGGAAGACACATTTACAACCACTTGCAGAGAGAAATACACAATTAAACCAAACAGTGCGAATGAGATAAAAGCATCTTTGCTTTTTAGTGATGCCAAAAAAACCCTTAAAGCAATGACTGCATAAATGGCGATTATTAAAATGCATACCAGTGCGCCAAATTCCTCTCCTATAACAGAAAAGGCAAAGTCGGCATGCGCATCGGGCAAATGTCCCTTGATTACGCCTTCCCCTGGACCAATGCCAAACCACCCGCCGTTTTGGAAAGCCTCCAGCGAACGGTTAATTTGATAGCAATCACCGGCGGCTGGGTCTATAAACCTGTCGATGCGGCTTGCTACATATGGGAAAAGCAAATATGCCGCATAAACCCCTAGAAGGCCTGTGCTGCATACAAGCGCAATTATCACAAAGGAGATTCCGGTCAAAAACAGCTGCCCAAACCAAATCGCCGACAGAACAAATATCATCCCCATATCCGGCTGCAAAATTAGCAAAAAGGTCAGCAAGACATAAAATCCAAAGGAAATCCATTTGCCCGGAAATTCGCTGTTCAAGCTTTGCTCCGAAAACATCCATGCAGAGACAACGGCAAATGTTGGTTTAACAAACTCTGAGGGCTGTATAACAAGCAGGCCCAACTTTATCCAGCGCCTTGCACCTTTAATCTCCGTTCCGAAAAATGGAGTTAGGATCATAAGTATCGCACTTAAAAGGAAAAACAGCACGGCCAATCGGCGTGTTGCTTTTACCTCAAGCAAAGATACCGCCACCATCACGGCTACGCTGAGCGCAGCATAAAGCAAATGCCGTTTGACGAAATAAAATTGAGGCAGTCCAATTTTAACAGCCACCATCGGAGTAGAAGCAAAGCTGAACAAAACCCCGGCTGTCAGAATGATTAAGGTCAGAAACAAGCTCCACCGGTCGACCGTCCACCACCAAACCCCGATTAAGCTTCTGTCAGCGCGCGTAAATCTGGTTGCCATTACGACCTCTCTATCCGACAGAATGCTTGGCGCACCAGGCCTTTACTAAGCTGATAAAAGCGTCCCCTCTGTGTTCGAACCCGTCAAATTGATCAAAGCTTGCGCATGCTGGAGCCAAGACAACGGAAATGTTTTGAGATTTCGAGTCGTTGTAATCGAGGTACGCCGCCTCTAAAGCTTGCTTGGTCGCGGCTTCTAATGTGCCGCAGATTTCGCTTTCTACTGATTCTTGCTGCAGAAATTTATATATAAGATCTGCCGCGTCGCCGATAAGGAATGCTTTTTTTACATTCTTAAGATGGCTTCCTTTAAGTTCAGAAAAATCAGGCCCTTTGGCCAGGCCTCCGGCTATCCAGTAAATACTGCCGCCTTGCATCAGTGCCTTCACGCAAGCATCCAAATTTGTGGCTTTACTGTCATTGATAATCTTAAACGGCATTGACGTGTCAACCAATTCCTGACGATGACGCAGCGGTTTAAATGACCCAAGCGCTGACGAAAAGTCGGCAGCATTTACACCTTTGGCACAACATACAGCATAAGCAGCGGCAATATTTTGGCGATTATGCTGTCCATAAAGCGCCCCCGTATTTTGGCTGTTAAGGACAATAATACGTTTGCCTTCAACGTTATCTATCAAATTTTCGTCGTCCCAACCGATACCTTTTTCAGGGACAAAACAGCCGGAAATTGGAATCAGCTTTTCATATTTCGGAAACGCGCCGTATATCTCGCGACAGCAGGGGTCATCTTGGCCAATTACGCCATATCCACCAAAGCTTAGGTTTTGAAGAATCTTTTGCTTAGCATTGGCATAGCCGATCATATTACTGTGCCGAGCCAAATGATCCTGAGTTATGTTCAGCAGCACCGAAACCTTAAAATCAAACGCCTCCATAATTTCAAGTTGATAAGAAGATAGTTCCAGCACATAAGATTCTCCACCTGAAAGAACGGGCTGGCTTAAAGCCGAAGTGCCGATATTCCCCCCGACAACCGCCTTATTGCCTTTGCCTGAGTTAAAAATATGTGCAATCAGTGAGACTGTCGTGGATTTTCCGTTAGTACCAGTAACGCCTATACAATCTGTCCTGGGCGGCCTGTTATACATGAACAAGTCAATGTCGCACACAACTGGGATCATGTGCCTGCGTGCGTAAGCCATGGCAGGGTGCGGCTTTGGCCAAAATATATCAATTCCAGGACTTACAATCAGCAGGTCGATTTCCCGCAGGTTCAGGTCGTTACAATCGACGTAAGTTACGCCTTCTATTGGTACGCGATTGTTGGCGTTATCGTCCCATGCAAATACGATTGATTCAGCCGCCAGAAGGGAATTCAGCGCTCCATGGCCACTTGTGCCAAGCCCCAGAACGTATACAATTTTCCCTCGACAACTATTCGCCGTAATCATCTTATCTTCAGCGTCAGTAAGCTACACAGGATAAATACCACAGAAACAATCCAAAACCTGATCACTATTTTCGGCTCTTGCCATCCTTTTTTCTCAAAATGGTGATGTATTGGCGCCATAAGGAAAACACGCTTGCCCCTAAGTTTGAAAGAGGCTACCTGGATTATTACCGATAAGGTCTCAACAACGAACAGCCCACCCGCAATGGCCAGCACAATCTCATTTTTAGTGATAGTGGAAATACTGCCAAGCGCCCCGCCAATTGCCAAAGCGCCTGTATCGCCCATAAAAATCTCTGCCGGCGGAGCGTTAAACCACAAAAAGCCAACGCTGGCGCCTACCAGCGCTCCACAAAAAATCGCCAGTTCTCCGGCGCCTGGCACATAATATATCTGCAAATACTTCGCAAAAACCGCATGTCCAGCAAGATAAGCCATTATGCCCAGGCATCCAGTCACCATTATCGTAGGCCCAATGGCAAGCCCGTCCAGCCCATCGGTCAGGTTTACCGCATTTGAAGCGCCAACAACTATAAAAACCGCCAGCAACGCATACCACCATCCAAGGTCTAAGCAGGCGTTCTTTAAGAACGGAAACATAAGCTTCATGGAAAATTCGCTAGGGGCAAGAATCTGCAAGCTTGCAAAAAACACCAAAGCAACCAAAACCTGCAGCCAAAATTTATAGCGTCCCGGCAATCCTTTTGAGTGATAACGCATAATCTTAAGGTAATCGTCAGAAAAGCCAATTAGCCCACAGCCAAGCGTGACAAAAAGCACCATCCAGATAAATACATTCTTCAAATCTGACCAGAGTATCGTTCCAACTAAGCAGGCCAGCAGGATAATGGCCCCGCCCATAGTTGGCGTACCGCTTTTAGTTTTATGAGAAGCCGGCCCGTCATCGCGTATTGGCTGCTTTGCCCTTCCTGATTTAAGCTTTTTTATTATGATGGGGGCGATGATTAATGCTATGACCAATGAGGTCACAAAAGCCGCCGCCGTGCGGAAGGTGATATACCTAAGCACATTAAGGACGGAAAGCTCTTTAATATAAGGAATGGCGACGTTATATATCATACCTGTAAGCTCAGGAGTTGCTCAACAATCTTACCCCCGCCCATGCTGTTAGAGCCTTTTACCATTACAATATCTTCGTCCTTTATGTATCCTTCGAACGAAAACTCGGCCGTCATCTGCTCACAACTAGGAAACCATTCACCGCGTTTGTCGGTTGGGACCAACTTATGCAGATTATGCATCAACTCTCCACAAGTAAAAACCTTGTCTATTCGATACTTATCGATAACGGGCAACAGCCTTAGATGTAAAGCCACATCCTGCTCACCTAGCTCTTTCATATCAGCAATCACAGCAATGCGTCGCCCTTGACCAGACGAAGTCCCACCAAGACTACGCAATGCGGCCGCCATAGATTCAGGGTTGGCGTTATAGCTTTCGTCTATAAGTAAAAACTCAGCGCCTTTACTGGTTTTTATTTTGTATTTCGCGCCTCTGCCTACGGTTGGTTTAAAACCAAAAAAATCGCTCGCCGCCTTTTCAACATCGCCTCCGGCTAAATGAACCATGGCCAATACAGCTAAAGAATTATGAATCCAATGCTCGCCAAGTGTGTCAAGTCTGTATTCAACCTTCCGCCCAAAAACCGATGCGTTGACTGATAACGAGTCTTTTTCTGTTTTAACTCCTATTAACCTGGAATCTGCATAATCGGCTTCGCCAAACGAGAAAACATCCCGTATGCCGCTTGCTTTGGCGGTGTCCGCAAGGAATTTAAAAAACGGATTATCGCCGGGAAGCAAAGCTGTTCCAGGGCCATTAAAGTGCTTAAAAAGCTCAGATTTTGCTTGGGCAATATTCATAAGCGAATCAAAACGTCCGATATGAGCCTCGCAAATCGAAGATATGCAGGAAATATCCGGCATAATAAGCTCGCCTAAAGATGTAAGCTCGCCAGGATTATTCATCCCAGCCTCAATCACCGCAAAGCGACAGTCTCGCGGCATATTTGCAAGAGTTAACGGAACCCCATACTGGTTGTTAAAGCTTTTTGGTGAGGCGTGGCATTTCGACTGAAGCCCAAGAAGGTAAGCCAGCATATTCTTGATTGTAGTTTTTCCTACACTGCCGGTTATTGCGATTACTTTTCCCTGAAATCTGGCTCGGGCAGCTTTCGACAAAGCAACTAAGGCAGCATAAGTATCATCAACGACAAAGCGACAACCTCTTTCGCACGCAAAATCACGGCCTACAACAGCCGCACAAGCGCCGTTATCAAATGCTTGATCGACAAAGTTATGACCGTCGTTGTTATGCCCTTTTATCGCAAAGAACAGCCAGGATTTACTTACAAATCTGCTGTCTATCGATACGCTAAGCGCACCTGGAAACACGTCGCGGTCTTCACATGACGGTGCGCCCAGTACCTCAGCAAGCTCACTTGCCGTCCAAAGAATATCTTCAGAAGACGTCATTTCTCGCAGTATCGGGCGACGAATTCGTTTAGCAGTTGAACTCCATAGCCAGTTGCCCCTTTGCAGGATAGTTCGGTCTCTTGCTCAAGGAAGGCAACTCCAGCGATGTCCATATGTGCCCAGGCTGTTTTGCCTACAAAGCGCTGCAGAAAATGCGCCGCTGTACTGCTGCCTGCTCGGCCTTTAGCGGCAATGTTCTTTACGTCGGCCACGTCTGAATCGATTTGCCTGTCGAATTCCTCTGACAAAGGCATACGCCACAGCTTTTCGCCAACGTGATCCCCAGCCTCCATCAGCTCCTTGGCAAGCGATTCATTATTACAGAAAAGCCCAGCAAACTCATGCCCTAAGGCAACCTGTATCGCGCCGGTCAAGGTCGCCAGATCAACAATGGCTTTTGGCTTAAAGCGATCGAAGGCATACCACAGCGCATCGGCCAGCACCAATCTGCCCTCGGCGTCAGTATCTAAAACTTCCACCGTCTGCCCAGACATGGTCTTTACAATGTCGCCTGGGCGCTGAGCTTGTCCTGACGGCATGTTTTCGGCCAAAGCCATTACGCCAACTACATTCGCTGAAGCCTTACGTATTGCTAAAGCGCGCATTAAGCCCAAAACTGCCGCAGCGCCAGACATATCGCTTTTCATCTGGTCCATATTATGCGACGGCTTTATCGATATGCCGCCGCTGTCGAATGTTACCCCTTTACCGACAAAGGCTGTCCAGGAAGCGTTTTTTTTCGCCCCTTCCCATCTGGCAATGACCATTTTGGGCTCATTAACGCTTCCTTGGCTGACCCCAAGCAAAGCATTCATGCCAAGCTTAGCCATATCGGCTTTAGACAACACTTCAATCTTAACCCCCAAAGAAGCCAATTCTTTCGCGTGTTTTGCAAAGGTCTCTGGACAAATAACGTTGGCAGGCTCGTTTATCAGCGTGCGTGTATCTATGATGCTTGCGTATAAAGGCGCTAACTTGGCGTCATAAACAGCCTTAACCTCTTTGTAAGATGCGGATATCACCTCAAGCATTGAATTCTTACATGACCAAACGTCTGGCTTTTTCGTTTTATATTTATCGAATGCCCATGATTTCAGCTCAAACCCCAAGGCCAAATTCGCAAGCAAATCTTCTTTCAGCTCTTGGTCCGAGAATAAGCTGGCTTTTTCAAACTTCAATTTACTCATAATCGAGGACACAGTCCCGCCAAGCTTCTGAGCATCTTTAACAGACGAGGTTTTATCAGTGCCGACAAGCACTACTGTCGAGTAATCCCCGTTTGGACAAATAATCGATACATACTCGCCAAGCTTACCTTTAAACCATTTGTTTTTTGACAGCGCCTTGGTTAGCAAGCCATTAAGCTTCTTATCCAAGCTCGCTGCAAAATCGCTGGAAAATTTTGAAGATTTTAAGCAAATAAACAAATTATCTGCTTTATGATTTTTTATTCCGTCAAAACTTACACTCATATAATCATTACTCCCTTGCTTTTTGGTTTAAGCTGTGTTTGCATTATGTGGCTTTAAGGATATTGCGTCAATCTTTTAGATCGCGGAGAAGCTTATATGGCAAAGGCTAATTCTATTACAATTAAGATGCTGAGCACGGCGGATACTGGTTTTTTCTACGTCAAAAAGAAAAATCCTCGCACAAAAACTGATAAGCTTGAAATGCGGAAGTACGACCCACGCGCCCGCAAGCACGTTGTATTTCGCGAAACCAAAATAAAGTAATCGGTACTGCATTGGCAGCTGTTGATATTGTTTATCATCGATAGTACTATGACGGCTCAATCCGAGGTTATCAGGGGCTAGGACATGAATGATTTGATTAAATTTGAACAAAGTCAGATAGAGCGGTTGGTCGCTAAGCGTCCAATGCCAGAGTTTACCCCTGGGGATACGCTTCGCGTTATGGTCCGGGTTGCTGAAGGCGATAAAGAGCGACGTCAAGCGTACGAAGGCGTATGTATCGCCAGAAGAAGACGTGGCATAGGCTCTACCTTTACGGTAAGAAAGGTTTCAAACGGCGAAGGGGTAGAAAGGCTGTTCATGCTGTATTCTCCTAACATTGAGATTCAGGTTATTCGTAAAGGCAGCGTCAGGCGGGCTAAGCTTTATTATCTGCGTGACAGAACGGGTAAAGCCGCGCGTATCAAAGAAAAAAATCTATATGACCGCGCCGTAATGCCATCTTCTTCACCAATCGTGGAAGAACCGGTTGTTAGCGCTTAGGGTTTATATATTATCACTGTGTGCTGTGCTGCTGTGCTGTAGCAGTGAATATTGCTCGGCTGCGGATGAGCCTTATGCCCATGAGTACGAGCTTGCGCTGCTTAGGGCGACAAGAAGGTATAATATTCCGCCGAATCTGCTTAAGGCTATAAGTTTGGTTGAGTCTGGTCGCTATCGCAGAAGTATTGGCAGGGCTGAGGCTTATCCTTGGACGATCTGCGTCAACGGTCGAGGAAGTTTTTTTACAGATAAACTTGCGGCAGTCACAAAAATTCAGCAACTGAAGAATCAGGATCAGCGCAACATCGATGTAGGGGTAATGCAGATCAACCTTAGGCTTTACGGACGGCATTTTGCTTCTGTAAGCGAAATGATTGATCCGGCAAAGAATGTTGACTTTGCTGCCAGGATGCTCAAAAGACTATACAACAAAACTAAATCATGGCGAGGTGCGGTCGCCCTATATCACTCGCGTAACAAAAAATACAATATTCCCTATACAAACAAGGTATTTATGGCGCTAGATCAAATGAAAATAAATGCCGTATTAGCCAAAAAACCGGCTCGCGTGATTTTATCATCCACGCAGGATAGCAACGACTCTCGTGCTGGCGACAATTCACGGCTCCCTTCAGGTAAGCAAATTTAGTTGCGGCTTAAGCCTGTCAGATCCTATGCTTGGGTTTTATATTGGTTGGCCATGGCTCATGCATGTCCATCAAGTATAAAGTAGGGGTGTTGCAGTGCACGCTTAGCTCCAGTCCACCAGAAAACACAAACTTTATTATGTCGCAGCCAAAGTCTATTGCCAACAGCGATAATACGGCTGAATAGTGAGCGCGATCTACTTTGCGATTGGTTTTAAGCTTATTAACATTTGAAACATATATCCCGCAATGAGACCTAAAGTAGGGGGTAGCTTTGCTGGACGGCATCATTTCCCAGCAAAACCTGTTAACCAGCATATGCAGATTATCATTTTTGTGTTTAACGAACATAAGTTTAAGCAAAGAATCCTGCAGCAAGGCCGATACAGCAGATACTCCTTCGCCGCACACCGCTTTTGCTTTCATAACCTACACCATTCGCATATGCAGCAATTTTACTATAATTCGGTTCATAATAGATTAAATTTGGATAGGATCTGTAGCTTTAAGCCGAATAATAGTCTTCGTTTAGGGAAGGCTTAAATTACAGATTTGATAAAACATAATTGCAAAACAAATTTTTATTTAGACAATACCTTTGACTTTACATTAAGCAGTAGCGCTCTTTATAGGAAAAGTTCAGCTCTAAGGATTAGCAATAAAAGTAACCACGCAGGTTACCGAGCCTTGCGTTAGCAAGCCCAAGCTGAGAGAGGCTTAAGTACTATTCAATTGGTCGTGAAAGAATAACCCGGAAGCAAGAGATCAACAGTAAGCTAGGGTTAAAATTCTAAAGTTTTTCGTATAATTTTCTAATTTTTATTTGCCTTGATTAGAATTAGTGTTGTAATCTTTCTTCAGATATTTCGCTATGGAATGGTCATGATAGGCGCAAGGCGTGCGGGAATTAGAGAGGTTGGGGGGGGGGGGGGGGGGGGGGGGGGGGGGGGGGGGGGGGGGGGGGGGGGGGGGGGGGGGGGGGGGGGGGGGGGGGGGGGGG